>JALSTJ010000021.1 GCA_026983815.1 Flavobacteriales bacterium | reverse complement strand
AAGCAAACAAATCTTTATAGAATTGTGATAATGCGGGATAATCTTTTTCCAAAATTTTTGCCAAAACACTAAATCGCTCGCAACTGCGTGCTTCAATTAAAGAGGAAAGCATCAGTTTTTGATAAAACCGCTGATTTTCATCTTTGGTTTTTGGGAAAAATTTTCTCAATTGCATGGCATATTCGTTCATTTGTTCTTTGCCCAAATTAAAATTCAGCTTTTGAATTTGTTCATATACCATTTCAAAATGTTGCATTTCTTCAATAGCAAGAGCCGACATAGTTTTTACAAATTCTTCGTTGTCGGGTTGGTGATTGATTACAGCCATTGCCGATTGTGCGGCTTTCATTTCGTTATAGGCGTGGTCGGTGAGGAAAACATCCAAATTTTCTTTAACCAATTCAGCCCAACTTTCAGGAGTAGAAGTTTTAAGTCCAAGCATATTTTGATTAGTTTTTGGTTTCACTCTTTTTTTCTAAGAAAAAAATACTCCAAATACCTATAAAAATCAGTAGTAGAGCGATAAAAAATTCAGAATTGAAATTTTGTGGAAGCACTTGCTCATAATAAGCAATAATTTTTCTGCCGTGTTTGGTAATATAATTACCGTTTTCCATCAGATAAACGGCTTTTTTCCAAGGCCATAAGATGCTTAACGAACCGAGAATAAAACCGGTCATCAGTGCTATGGTTTGGTTTTTGTATTTCTTAAAAAGCCAAGAAAGAACATGGGAAAACGCCACAAGTCCTATAATTGCTCCCAAAGCAAATGGAGTTAAGATTTTTAAATCCAAATGATTAATGGCATCAATGGCTACCAATCTGTAATTTCCTAATAAAATCAGAACAAAAGAGCCGGATAAACCGGGTAGAATCATGCTGATAATGGCAATAATTCCATTAAAAAAAAGATAGAGTGGGTGGTCATTTTCACCTGCGGGATGCAAAACGGTTACGATTACCGCAATTATTAGTCCTATAATAAAGCTAATAATGGCGCTTGCTGACCATTTTTTGACTGTTTTTCCAACAAAATAAACCGATGCCAAAACCAATCCGAAAAAATATGCCCAAATATAAACCGGATAATTATCGAAAAGAAACTTAAAAAGTTTGGCTAAACTGATAACGGCAAATCCCAAGCCGATGAAAATTTGAAGCAGAAAATAAAAATTAGTATGCTTGACAAATTCTTTCCATTTGAAAGTAAATAAAAACTTAATCGCTTGTAAATCAAAAGATTTTAGCGAGTCGATGAGTTCTTCATAAATTCCTGTTATCAAAGCGATAGTTCCCCCCGAAACTCCCGGGATAACATTTGCAGCTCCCATAGCCATAGCTTTAAGTATGAGCTTCGGATTAAATTTTTTCATATTAATTTCCGCTCATTTTGTTTTGAATTTCTTTGGAGTCAGGGTATTGTTTACGAGCTTCCAAGAGCAAGGAACGAAATTTTTCTTTTTCACCTTTGAGTTTATATAAATCCGCCAGCATAAGCACAGTTGGGATTTTCAAAACTCCCATTTTCAAGCTCATTTCAAGAGCTTTTATGGTTTCATCAATTTTATCTACTTGGAAAAGTAATTTGGCATATTTCTCATATAGTTCCTGAGTAGGTGCTGTTCGAATGGCTTTTTCACTATTTTTTAAAGCTTCTTTAATCTTTCCTTCTTTTTCCAAAATATTTATCAAACTTAACCAAGATTTGTAATGTCCCGGATCTTCATGAATTGCTTTTTGATAAAATTGAATGGCTTGTTCGTTTTGACCATCCATTTCATAATTTTTTGCAATATGATAGAAAGCAAAAGGGGTGGGGTCTGATATTCCTAAGGTTATTTTATAATATTTTATTGCTTCTGAATAATTTCCCAAATGAGTTAAAACATGGGCTTTATCATAATACGCTCCCAAAAATTTATCATCAATGGCAATTGCGAAATCCAAAGCCTTCAACGCTTTGATATATTCTTTTTGTTCAATATATTTTTTTGCCAGCAAACTCCAACCTATCTCACTCATAGGCATACGATTGACATAATTTTCAAGAAATTTAATGCTTTGATCAATCAAGTTAAGATAATCATAACAAGAAACGGCATTATATAAAGCCGCTTGATTTTCGGGGTCATATTTTAGACTCAAAAGAGAAGCTTTAAGTGCATTTTCATAATCATCCAAATAAAGAAATTCAATGGTAAGTAAGTCTAAAATTTCAGTATCTTTTTTGTTTATTTTTAAAGCTTTTTGCAAAGTCTTGATAGCCTTATGGTGTTGATTTGTTCGAGAATAAATATCGGCTTCCAAAAGATAAACTTCTACATTGTCTTTAACTCTTTCTTGAAGAATTTCCAATAAATCCAATGCTTCATCATATTTGTTTTCAAGTGCTAAAATTTCGGCTTTAAAAAGATCGATATCAAAATTTCCTTGATATTGTTTGTCGGCTTTGTGTATAGCCTTCCATGCCAAAGTATAATTTCCTATAAAAATGTAATGATCTATGATTTCCAAGAACTCATTCAAATCGAAAAAATAATTTTTTCCGGTGATAATCATTTTTTCAAATCTTTGAATAATCTCTTCATGAGAATTTTGCTTAGCCATTTTAATTTTTTTAAAGTAGCAAATTTAATGATAAAATAAAAGATTTTAAGGTGTGTTATTATAAAAGTTATTAACAAAATTATGAATAAAAAATATCGTCCGGTATTAATGGACGGTATTTTTTATAAGTTATTGTAAATATCATCGTAAAGATGTTGATATTTTTCTTTGATAATTTTTCTTTTTAATTTCATGGTAGGGGTTAGGTGTCCTGCTTCCACACTCCATTCATCGGGGGTCAGACGGAAAAGTTTGATTTTTTCCCATTTACCAAAATCTTGGTTATATTTATCTATTTCTTTTTGAACACGTTCATTGACCTTGGGGTGTTTTGAAATTTCTTCATGATTATCTGAAAAATTTATTCCATGTCTTTTGCCCCATTCTTTTATAAAAGCAAAATTGGGTTGAATGATAGCTGCAACCAATTTTTGTCCTTCGCCTACTACCATTATTTGTTCAATAAAAGGAGATTGTTTCATAGCATTTTCCAATAGTTGTGGTGCTACATACTTACCTCCCGAGGTTTTGAACATTTCTTTTTTTCTGTCGGTAATTTTTAGCACACCATCTGCATCCAACTCACCGATATCTCCCGTGTGTAAATAGCCGTCCGTAATTGCTTCTGCCGTTTTTTCGGGATCTTTATAATAGCCCATCATAATATTATCTCCTTTGGCTAGAATTTCACCGTCATCGGCAATTTTTACAACATTTGCATCAATTGGAGGACCGACAGTTCCGATTTTCCAGAATGCATTCGGAGAATTTACGGATATCACACCGGCACTTTCGGTTAAGCCGTATCCTTCCAATATAAATATTTCTCCGGCATTAAAAACACGCTGCAAACGGGGTTGTAGTGCTGCACTTCCCGAAACGATGTATCTGATTTCTCCTCCCAAGGCTTCTTTCCATTTACTAAATATTAATTTTCTTGCCAGTTTGAGTTTTAAACTATAAGGGAATTTTTTTTCTATATCAAAATCAAATTTTTCTCCTGTTTTTATCGCCCAAAAGAATAAAGCTTTTTTTATTCCGGTGAGTTCTTGACCTTTGGCAACAATTTTATCATATACTTTTTCCAAAAGTCGTGGAACAGCTGTAAATAGGTGGGGTTTTACTTCTCTAATATTTTCTCCGATTTGATCAATGGATTCGGCAAAATAGATACCATAACCTTTGTAGGTATATAAATAATGAATAATTCTTTCAAAGATATGACAAGTGGGTAAAAAACTGATGGTTCTTGCTTGGTCGGGTAAAGGAGGAATTCTTTTGGCGGCGGAAGTTACTACGGTGGCTATATTTTTATGAGAGAGCATTACACCTTTTGGACGACCGGTTGTTCCCGAAGTATAAATCAGTGTAGCCAAATCTTCCGGTTTTACGGCTTCTTTACGTGCTTCAACCTCGGATTGATTGCTTTCGTCTTTCCCCAATTCAATGATTTCGTTCCAATTTTTCACTCCGTTTATTTCATCAAAAGAATAAATTTCTTTAAGTGTAGGAATATTTTTGGCAACGGATTTTAATTTTTGATAGATTTCGTCATTTGATACGATGGCTAATTTTACCTCAGCATGATTCATAATGTATTCATAATCGGAAGCTGCAATAGTAGGGTAAATCGGGACATCTTGCGCTCCTACCTGTAAAACGCCAAGGTCAGTTATATCCCATCTGGTTTGGTTATTATGTGAAATAATTGCTATTTTATCATTGGGCTCAATCCCAAGTCTTAATAATCCTCTACTGAATTGATCGACTTGTTTTTTAAAGTCAGCGGTAGATGTTTTTATCCATTGTCCGTTTTCTTTGGTTACAAAAGCATCTTCACGTGGTGAATTTTGAAGTTGATAGTCAATAAAATCAAATAGTTTGTCCAATTTCATAGTTATGTCATTTTAAAGGACAATATATAAAAAAAAAATTAATTGAAAAAGGATTTGAACAATTTTCCTATTGATTTTATTGATTTTTCAATATAACATTACTCAATAATAATCTTTTTTACCGATGTATTTTTTTCAGTTTTTATTAAAAGTATATAAATTCCATTCATTTCCTGCGGAAGAGAAATTTTTTCAAAATTCTCTTTTATAATTTGTATCTTTTTGCCAGAAAGATCCATAATATCAATTTCAAGAATTTTATCTTGATTTGGATTTTGAATATGTAAAATATGATCCCTAATAGGATTAGGATAGATTAACCATTTGTTTATTTCATACGTAGGAGTTGCATTGGTAGGATCCCATATTTGCGCAACCCATTCGGGGTGGTCTATATACGGATTTCTGTTTCCTTGAAAATTATAGACCGCATTGTTTCTATCGATTTCTCTTTGAGATACAGGGTCATTATAATGCCAAGTGAGTAAAATATCCAAAAACCAATCACTAAAAACTTGATCGCTGCTACCATTTAACATTGCGTGGCTCCATCCGGCTACTTGATCTTCGTATCGTGTAGCAAAATAAAATAACATACGGGCAATATCTCCTTTGAATTCATCTATGGGTTCAAAAACGGTTCCGCTATATCCT
>JALSTJ010000020.1 GCA_026983815.1 Flavobacteriales bacterium | reverse complement strand
CCGCTATATGACTCGTGTTTTGGAATTCAATGAAGAAGAAAAATGGGTCAAAGTGCAACCCGGAGTTATTCGTGATGATTTGAACCGGTTTTTACAAAAATACGGATTGTGGTTTGCCCCCAATACTTCTACATCCAGCCGTTGTATGATCGGTGGAATGACAGGAAACAATTCAAGCGGCTCCACTTCAATAAAATATGGAGTTACACGAGATAAAATCTTACAAATCGAAGGTTTTTTATCCGATGGAAGCAAGATAACAATCGATGAGTTGGATAAAGCAACTTTTGATAAAAAACTAAAACAAAACAATCTTGAAGGAAAAATATATCGTTTTATACGGGATACTTTTATTGATAAAAATGTTCAAAAAGAGATTTTGGAAAATATGCCCTATCCCGAAATTCATCGTAGAAACAACGGATATGCTTTGGATAGTCTGATAGACAATGAAATCTTCGGAACTTCGGACAAGAAATTCAATTTGGGAAAACTCATAGCCGGCTCCGAAGGAACTTTGGTTTTTATGACGGCAATCAAAATCCAATTGGACGATTTACCCCCCGAAAAACGCTTAATGGTAGCGGCACATTTCAAAAGCATAGACGAAAGTATGCGAGCAGTTGTTCCGGCGATGAAACACAATCTTTATCAATGCGAATTGATGGACGATGTAATTTTAAATGTTACCGAACAAAGTCCCAAATATGCTCCATACAGAAGCTTTCTACAAGGAAATCCCAAGGCAATTTTGATGTTGGAATTACGTGGCACCGATGAAAAAAAATTACAAGAACAAGCAAAAAAACTGATAGAAGACCTGCAAAAAGAAAATTTGGGTTACGCTTTTCCGCTTTTGCCCGGAGATGAAGCTGCAAAAGCCGAAGAACTGCGTAAAGCCGGATTGGGATTGTTGGGAAACTTGCCCGGCGACGATAAAGCCGTAGCGGGTATTGAAGATACAGCAGTCCGAATACAAGATTTACCTCCTTATATTGCGGAGTTTTCGGAAATTATGCAAAAGAAAAACAAACAACCGGTATATTTTGCACACGCAGGCGCCGGAGAAATTCATTTGCGTCCCATTCTGAACTTGAAAAAGTCGGTGGATGTAAGAATATACCGGGAGTTGGTCGAAGAAGTGACACATTTGGTGCATTCGTATAAAGGTTCGTTGAGCGGGGAACACGGAAGCGGAATTGTAAGAGCTGAATTTATTCCGGTGATTGTCGGACAAAAAAATTATGAGTTGATGAAACAGCTCAAAACCCTTTTTGACCCGCAAAATATTTTTAATCCGCACAAAATCGTCGATCCTTATCCGATGGATAAAAATTTGCGTTATGAACCCGATAGAAAAGAACCGGTAATTCCCACATTATTTGATTTTGAAAAAGAAGGTGGAATCTTGCGTGCTGCCGAAAAATGTAATGGTTCGGGAGATTGTCGCAAATCACCCGAAGCCGGTGGCGTAATGTGTCCGAGTTATCAAGCCACCCGCGAAGAAAAAAATACCACCCGAGCAAGAGCCAATGCTCTACGGGAGTTTTTGACCCATTCGGATAAAACCAATAAATTTGATTACGAAGAACTTTACGAAACTTTGAGTTTGTGTTTGTCTTGCAAAGCTTGTAAATCCGAATGTCCGTCAACGGTGGATATGGCAAAAATGAAATCGGAGTTTTTGTATAGATATCAAAAAGCCAATGGATTTGGTGTTCGCAACAAACTCTTTGCTTTTAGTGGAAAAATAAATAAGTTTTTCAGCAAAATTCCTTCAATTTATAACTTTTTTGCAGATTTCAAACCGACATCCGGCATTTTAAAAAAGACAATGGGCATAGCGTCGCAACGAAATTTGCCTTTGTTGGAAAAAGAAAGTTTGAGTCAATGGGTCAAAAAAAATCCCGATAAACTAAAACCCGTAAAAAACAAAATCAAGGATGTTTATTTGTTTATTGATGAGTTTACCGATTATCTCGATGCGCAACCCGGCAAAGATATGATATATGTTTTAACGCATTTGGGTTATCAAGTTCATATCATCAAAAGTGCCGAAAGCGGAAGGGCTTATGTCAGCAAAGGATTTTTGGAACAAGCACAAAAATCGGCTTATGAAAATGTCCGGATTTATCGAAAAATTATTGACAAAAACACACCGCTTATCGGTATTGAACCTTCTGCAATTTTGATGTTCCGAGACGAATATCCCGATTTGATTCAAGATAAATCATTAAAACAAACCGCGATTGATTTGTCAAAAAATGTATGGCTATTTGAAGAATTTATCAAAAATGAATTTGAATCGGGAAATATATCCGCTACTGATTTTACAGAAGAAGAAAAAACAATAGATTTACACGTTCATTGCCATCAAAAAGCATTGAGCAATCAAGAAATCAGTGCATTCGTATTATCTATTCCAAAGAATTATAAGGTAAATTTACTGGATGCCGGTTGCTGCGGTATGGCGGGAAGCTTCGGATACGAGAAAGAACATTATGATTTGAGTATGAAAATAGGAGAATTGCGTCTGTTCCCGACTTTACGAAAAACCCATAACGAAATTTCCGCTTCGGGAACGTCTTGTCGTCATCAAATACAAGATGGAGTGGATAAAAATTCTTTACATCCGGCGAGTGTTTTGAAAAAAGCGTTGTTGGTATAAATAATGTTAATTTTTTGTTTTTGTGAAATTTCTTGTTTATATTTGTTGTATTAATACAACACACACAGATAAACAATATGAAATTTCAAATTGGTTTTTTGATATTTGCCCTTTATTTTTTTTCATTGACAAAAATTAGAGGTCAGGAAAACAAACTACAAATTTTATCTAATAAATTAGCCGAATATACTCATTACCAAAAAGATATAGACTCTATTTTCGATCTACAAAAAAAGAAATATGTTAGCTTGACACAAAATAAAGTTTACAAAAATCCAAACTTATCCATACAACCGGAAGATTCGATTTTCATACAGAACGAAATTGACAAACTCATTCGTTTTGAAAAAAATTTTATTCAAAAGAAAATTGTTTTTAGAGAAAAACAAAAAGGGAAAAAACGACTAAAGAGGTTATACAAAGAACTGAAAACCAATCCCAAAATCCTTGTAAATCTTAGAAATAAACATCTATCGGTTACTAGAGATTATGCTCTGAAAGAACTTGAGCAATTCAAAAAAAATTATCTACCAAACTATCTAAAAATCATTCAAAACAGAAAAAAACCCATTCCGATTAAAATATATCTAAACAACAAAAAACAAGATAGTTTTCCAAAAGATTTCAATGTATTTTTATTGATAAAAAATCAAAAAAAGATGCAAAAAATATCTATTTTTGATACAATTAATCAGGGTATTAAAAAAAATCCTGTTGAGAACTATCGAAATATATACGGTTTATCGATTATTTATAATCATCAAAATTTTGTTTTTTTTCCAAAAGAGACCTATTCTAAATTGCCAAGAAAATTTAAAATGGCAAAAAATATTTTATCCAAAATTAATTTTACTGAAGATGATACTTGGAATATCTATATAGACGAAATGGAAGATCACATCCTAATGACCTTGGAAAATAGTAGTTCTGAAAAAGTAGAAAATCCTAAGATTGTCCGGAAATAATATTCTTTTTTCGAACTTGTTTCATCACCCAATCAAAAACCTCTTGTTCATTTAAACTATCATTATCAATTTCAATAGCGTCATCAGTTTTTATTAAAGGAGAATCCTCTCTTTCGGTATCTATTTTGTCCCGTTTTTTAACATTTTGAAAAACCTCATCAAAATTGACCTCCATACCTTTTCTTTTCATTTCGTCAAAACGTCTTTGCGCTCTAATTTCCGGACTGGCTGTCATAAAAAGTTTTAAATCGGCGTTGGGAAAAACCACCGAACCGATATCTCTACCGTCCATCACTACACTTTTGTTTTGTGCAATTTTTCGTTGTTCCGCAACCAATTTTTTTCTAACTTCCGGAACTTCCGCAATATGACTGACAAAATTGGAAACTTCCATTTGACGAATATCTTTTTCTATATTTTTCCCGTTCAGATAAACATCGGCGTGTCCGGTTTCGGGATTTTTCTTAAATTCAATAACAATATCATCCAACAGACGAATCAGCTCGTCCTTATCAAAATGCCTATCGGAAATCAAATGATTTTTCAAAGCATAATAAGTAACTGCCCGATACATTGCGCCCGTATCTATATAAATGAAATTCAACTCATTAGCTAATTTTTTCGCAAGTGTGCTTTTCCCTGTGGACGAATATCCGTCAATGGCTATGATATGATTTTTTCCCAAAATTTTATCTTTTTTGCAAAGATACTTAAAATTCGTTCAGGTTGATAGTAGCCGTAAAAAAATGCGCATTGGAAGCCAAATTATATTTCCCGTATCCGTAAGCAATTTCAAATTTTCTCAATCTCAGACTAAAACCAAAATTAATTCCCGAAATAAACTGTTGTTTTTGCAAAGAAAGTTCGGCAAAACGACGAAAATTATAACCCAACCGCAGATTAAAACGTTTTCTGGGAAAAAGTTCGGCGCCAATAATCAAATGTCTAAAAAAATGATCCGTAAACGAAATATTTTCTTCCACCACATCGCCATTGGGATCTTCCGTATTATGAGCCGTATTCACAAAAGCAATCTTCGGTTTTTGCAAATTCTCAAAAGTAACATACCAACGGAAGGGCGCGTGCAAAAACATTTTGGAAAAAGTCAAATTGATATCAAAAGGCAAACTTTCTTTCGTCCCTTGATAAGTGCTGAGTTGCGTCCCGAAATTCCTAAGACTCAATCCCGTTTCAATCCCTTCCTTTTCATTATGATAATAAAAGCCGAAATCCAAAGCAATTCCGGTAGAAGTATAAGTTTCGAGCGATGAAAAAATAAACTTGGTATTGACCCCCAACTTAAAATTCGTTTTCGGAATACGATAAGCATAACCCAACAAAAGCGCCGACTCCGACGCCCCGAAAGTTCCGTTACGCTCTCCCGATTCATCCGCATATTGGAAAGTCCCGTAATTAATGTAGGAGACCCCGATATAAACCACCCCTATTTTCTTGATTTTACGTGCATAAGCCAGATTTCCATAGTTCAACGAGCTTAAATAACTACTGTAATTCGCCCCCAGTTTAT
>JALSTJ010000019.1 GCA_026983815.1 Flavobacteriales bacterium | reverse complement strand
CAACAATTCCTTCACTTGCAGGATACTTTGTTTTAACCGCCGAGTGCGCAATAGCAGCAGAGCCGACACCTGCTTCATTTGAAAATGTTCCTCTTCTAAAACCTTGTATCAAAACGCCTATAAAACCACCGACTGCCGCTTCGGGTGAAAAAGCACTGACAAAAATTTGTTTTACAGCTGCCGGTATTAATCCTACATTCAAAATAATAATTATCAAAGCTGCTCCTACATATAAAACCGCCATAAAAGGAACTATTTTTTCGGCAACTTTTCCAATTCTTTTGATTCCGCCAATGATAACCACACCGACGAGTATGGCTAATAAAATACCGAAATAAAAACCGGCATCGGGATTTTCAATACCGAAAAGTTTAACAAATTGTGCAGCGGATTGATTGGCTTGAAACATATTTCCTCCACCAAAAGAACCTCCGATAACCATAAGGGCAAAGAAAACCGCCAAAAATTTTCCCAGACTTCCTTTACCCATTTCAGCCAGACCTTTTTTCAAATAATACATCGGTCCGCCAAAAACGGTTCCGTCATTTCCAATATCGCGATATTTTACTCCCAAGGTGCATTCGGTAAATTTGGATGCCATTCCCAATAATCCCGCCAATATCATCCAAAAAGTAGCTCCGGGTCCTCCAATGGCAATGGCTACGGCAACTCCTGCAATATTTCCCAACCCGACCGTTGCGGATAAAGCTGCCGACAATGCCTGAAAATGTGAAACTTCGCCGTGATGGTCTCCTTCGATTTTTATGGTTTCGGGAATATCTTCTCCGGGTTCTACCAAAGGATCGTCTGCCGGTTTATATGAATCGTGATGATCCAAATCGTCATACTTGCCCGCTACAACTTTTACAGATGTTTTAAATAGTTTAAATTGTGGAAAACGAAAATAAATTGTAAAATATAATGCCCCTAAAATTAATAATATCAATACAATAGGAATACCCACTCCCGCAATTGTAATCTTAAAAAAAACAATAGATGACCAAGCATCCGAAATGGGTTTAAAATGTTCTTCTATTCTTTCGGCTATACCTTTTTCTTGTGCAAAAATCTGCGAATTAATGAAAATCAGCAGTAAAATCAGGAGTTTTCTTTTCATTGTCTTTATTTTAGTAAAATTGCTTGTAAATATAAATATTTTTTAATTAACCTTTATTTTTTTAATGCTTAAGACTTTTTTATATAGTTTTTTTTCAATAAATTCATTTGTTTTTGACAAAAACCAAAAATTTTAAATCAAAAAATATTATCTTGCTTGGTGTTTTTATTTTTATGGAAAAACAAAAAGGACTATTTTGGGAATACAAACTACTGATTTTATATCTTCTGAAATTTATATTCTTATATATAATTTTTACTTACTTGTATAATGTATATCTGAATTATCAAAATGGTACAGATTTTTTTACCAAAATCACGGCTCAAAGTGTTCAAAAAATATATGATTTGTTTCCGATATCTTCTCAAATTGAAAGTTTAAACTCTTCAGGAATGAAATTGATTATCAATGACAAATATGTTGCACGCATTATCGAAGGTTGTTCCGGCATGAGTATCATTATATTATTTTTGGCTTTTGTATGGAGTTTTGGAAATATAAAAATCAAAACCTTATATTTTATAGTAGTGGGTATTTTATCTATTTTTGCTTTTAACATCTTGAGAATTGCTTTATTAGGTTATGTGATTTATGCTTTTCCCGACTATCAAGATCTATTACACCGCGTGATTTTCCCTGCCTTGATTTATGCTTGGGTAATTATTTTATGGGTTTATTTTATTTTAAAGATATATGATAAAAAATAGTAAAATAAGAATCTTTTTCATCTTGATTTTGATTGGAATTTTGGTTCTTATCCGGTTGAAAGAAAAATCTTTTTTTGATGATGGGTTAATAGATTTTTTTAAAAATTCATATCAAACAGGTAATTTGCCAACTATAAATTTTATTGAAGTTTTAAAAATTATATCTTTAAGATTTTGGTTAAACAGTTTAATATCTATTACCATTTTATCCTTATTTTTTAAATTTAAAAAACTCATAGAATTTTTATTGGGGGTCTATGCCCTGGCATATATCATCTTAATTGTTGCCTTTTATTTTGCTTGGAAACATTATCAAGCGGGTAATTATTTGACTATTTTTTATATACGAAGAATCTTAATACAACCTTTATTATTTTTTATTTTAATTCCTGCTTTATATTATCACAAAATTCATCAGGACTGATTCTTTTTCTTTTTCAACAATTCATCAACATATTTTACCGCTGTTTTCAATCGGGTTTTCTTATCGCCTTTTAGCAAAATATATTTTTTTCCGTGTTTTTCCAATGCTTTTTTAAAAGCTTCAAACATCTCTTCTCTTTGCAAAGGACGGTCACGTAAATCATCGGCTTCCCAAGGAACATCTATATAAGTAAGAAAATACAAATCGTAATCGTTGTTTCGAGCGGCTTCATCCAATAACGGATCTACATAACTGCCGTAATATTCTTTGGAATAGACTTTGGTTTCCAATAAATCCGTATCGCAAAACAAAACATCGGTTGCTTTTTGTGCCAAATCGTTTTCCAAATTCATCTGCCCGATAGCAATAGGAATCAAATCTTTTTGTTCACAGGTTTTGCGTTCATTATTCCATTTGTTTTGTAAATAATCTCTGGCATATTCCGGCACCCAAACCGTATTATAATGTCTAGCCAATTGTTGAGAAAGTGTAGTTTTTCCGGTAGATTCCGGACCAAACATTACAACTTTTATAACCTCTGAGGGTTTTTGCTTAAGCAAATTTCGTATTTCTTCTTTTTTCATAAAGTCAAAAGTATAAAAAAGTTTTTATTTCGTGGAAAACAATGTATTTTTTGATTAATAGAAAAATGATTTTAATATTACACAAAAAAAACTTTTCAATGGAAAACAATTAAAAATTTATGAAAAGTAAAAATAATTAAGAAAAATTATGCTCATACGAAAAAAAAATTAAAAAAACAATGACTTATATCATGTTATGTTTTTTGTTATTTACTATTTTTGTTGCATTAACATTAAAAATTAAAAAAAATGAAAAAAACAGTATTATTATTTGCTTTGTTATTAAGCATTGCAGGAATTAAAGCGCAAGAATTCCATTATGGGGCTAAATTAGCACTAAACAGAACCTCTCTTCCAAGTAATGATAGTGACACAAACAAATACTTAAAAGGCAAAATTGGTTTTGAAGTAGGTTTTATGGGAGAATACATGTTCAATGACAATTTTGCACTTGCAGGAGAATTAAAATATGCAACTGCCGGTGATTATTTGGAAATGAGTACTTCAGGACTTGATTTTAAATCACATGTTAATCTTAGTTATGTACAAGTTCCCGTAATGGCAAGATATTATATTAATGAGAGTTTCTCTTTGGAAGCCGGTCCTCAATTAGGATTTTTAACATCTGCAAAATATGATACAACAACTTCTTATAATGGAAATTCTCAGAGTGATTCCGGAGACATGAAAGATCAAATTCAAAGCACAGATTTTGGATTTAACTTAGGCGCCGGTTACAAAATGGAAAACGGTTTATTTATTAATCTACGTTATACTTTGGGTATTTCAGATATAGATAAGGAAGATAATTCTACTACAAAAAACAATTCTATCCAATTTGGTGTAGGATATTTCTTTAACTAAAATTCAGAAACTTTTTATTTTCAAGCAGCTCTATTCGGGCTGCTTTTTTATTTGACAAATTTTGATTATATTTAAAGAGTTTAATTTAAAAATTTAAAGCCATGAAAAAAATCCTTCTTTTTACCGGCGATTTTGCCGAAGATTACGAAACGATGGTTCCTTTCCAAATGCTACAACTTTTGGGCTATGAAGTGCATGCGGTTTGTCCCGACAAAAAAGCCGGCGATACCGTAAAAACAGCTATTCATGATTTTGAAGGAGATCAGACCTATTCCGAAAAACCCGGACACAATTTTACCATCAATTATGATTTTGACAAAGTAAATCCATCCGATTATGCCGGATTGGTAATTGCCGGGGGGCGTGCACCTGAATATCTGCGTCTAAATCCCAAAGTTTTGGAAATTACCCGTCATTTTTTTGATACCAACAAACCCGTCGCTGCTATTTGCCACGGCGCACAAATATTGAGTGCCGCAGGTGTGCTCAAAGGACGTAAAGCAACTGCTTATCCTGCCGTAGGTCCCGAAGTCAGTCTTGCCGGAGCAGAATATCAAAATATTCCGGTGGATAAAGCTTTTGTCGATGGGAATTTGGTAACCTCTCCCGCTTGGCCTGCACATCCGGCTTTTATCAGAGAATTTGTTAAACTCTTAGGAGCTAAAATTGAAATTTAATAAATTTTAAAACAATATTATCATTTTGTGCTCGGAATAAATGAATATTTCAACCCGAAAATTATCCATCTTCCGGGCATTTTTATATAGGATAAATCCCTGTATTCCTTATCCAAAAGATTTTCTATGCTCAATTCCAAATCCAAACGATTGACTTTTTTAGAAAATTTCAAATGAGTTAAAAAATAGGGCTTATAATCAAAAAGTTGATAATTTCCATCAACATAATCCAAATATTGTCCGTTTCTGTTTTTATAAATCAATTGCCAATCGGTTTGAATCCCGTAAAACAATTGATGACGGATATTGAGAACAAATTTATGCTTCAAATAATCCAATGCATATTTTGAAATCCAATTTCCGCTGGTTTTATCGGTTTGCAAATAAGCATAGGACAACTGAATATTTTTTAAAAATTTGCAGTTAAATTTTTTAGAAAAATCCAACTCTCCTCCAAATGTATTGAGTTCCGTAATGTTTTCGGGTTTCCATTTGTCCGTCAAGTTTTTTCGCACCCAATCAATTGTATGTTCGCCTTTACGATAAAAAACACTAAAATGTGTTTGAAAATCGGGAGTCAAATATTTATATCCCGCTTCAAAAGTCATAGATTTTTCCGGTTGCAAATCGGGATTTCCTACATTGGAAGGTCCTTGATAATACAAATCGGTATAAGTAGGCAACCGAACAGCAGAATTTGCACTGATATAAATATTGGAAACAGAAAAATTTCTCGACAAATAAAGTCCTCCGGTTAAATAGGTTTTAAATTTTTTGGAATACATCAAATTCAATCCACCTCCCAATTTATA
>JALSTJ010000018.1 GCA_026983815.1 Flavobacteriales bacterium | reverse complement strand
TTGATGTATCGTTTTCTTGTTTTTCCAAGTTAAATTCGTCTTCAAATAGCATTCTTACGGAAGGTGTATAGGAGTCTTCAAATTGTCCTTGCTTTACGGAACCTAAAAATAACACTAAAAAAACAAGTGCTAAAATTAAGCTGATGAATATGGTTAAATATAAAGCAATCATTGCTCGATTTGTGTTTATCCTTGCAAATATACAAAATTTATGTAAAGATAAATTAATCTTTTATTTTTTTTATTTAACTGATTTTTAGTTTTTTAGATAATATTCCCGTTAAAATTGTAACAAAAATTACTATGGAAATAGAGCTGATAGGCATTAAAATTGCCGCTATAATCGGAGTTAAATTATTGGTTACTGCAAATTCAAGTCCCAAGATATTGTAAATGAAAGCCAAAAAGAAGCTGACATAAATCACAACAAGTGTTTTTTTGGAAATATTCAAATATCTGTCAAATAAAGACAATTGCTCGGCTTTGAGAATGCCATCGGACGAAGGCGTAAATACATTGCTATCTTCGGCAACCGCTATTCCTACATCTGCCTGTTGCAAAGCTCCCGCATCATTTAAACCGTCTCCTAGCATAAGCACTTTTTTACCTTCTTTTTGCAAGGATGTAATAAAATCCATTTTATCGTGAACGGATTGATTGAAATGGTAAGTTACGCCTTCGGGCAATATGTTTTCCAAATGTTTTTTTTCACTCTCGTTATCGCCTGATAAAATGATTAAATCGTATTTTTTTTGTAAACGTTTAAATAGATTTTCAATGCCTTTTCTGTATTTTGCCGTAAATACAAATTTTCCTTTGATTTTATCATTTACAGCAATAAAAACCTGTGTCATATCATCAGAAGTTTCTGCATTTGTAAAACTTGCAGAACCCAATTTATAAGTATTATTTTTATCTTTTGCTACAATTCCTTTTCCCGGAATTTCTTTTAGTTCATCTAAATTTACAACTTGCTCATTATCAAAATATTGATATATCAATCGGCTCAAAGGGTGATTGGAACTTCTGGTCATTGTTTTGATGATGTTTTTCTCGTTTTCCGACAATGTTTCTCCTTCGTATTTTACTTCGTATTTTTCTTGTTCGGTCAAGGTTCCCGTCTTATCAAAAACCAGGGTGTCAATATGCCCCATATTTTCTATAACGGATGCATTTTTTAAATACAATTGATGATAACCGAATTTTCGTAATATATTTCCAAAAGCAAAAGGAGCGGACAAAGCCAAAGCGCAAGGACAAGCAACAATAAGCACGGCTGTTATTACCCAAATTGCCGTGGAAAATCCGGAATGATTATACCAATAAACACCCGCAACCAAAGCAATACCGAGAATAATAAAAGTAAAATATTTGCTGATATTGTCCGTAAGTGTTTTAATATTTTTGGAGTTTTCGTGAAAAGCTTCTCTCCCCCAAAGTTTTGTCAAATAACTGTTGTCAACATCGCTAATGGCTTCAATTTCAATAAAACCGCCTTTTTGTTTTCCACCTGCAAGCAACTGGTCGCCGACTTTTTTTTCAACAGGTAACGATTCTCCGGTTACAAAACTGTAATCAATCAAAGCGTTGTTTTTCATCAAAATACCATCAACGGGAATAATTTCTTCATTACGTATAAGCAATCTATCGCCGGGTTTTATATCTTTTATTTCCGATATAATTTCTTTGTCTCCTTCAATTTTTGTTATAGCAATGGGAAAATAGGACTTGTAATCACGTTCAAACGAAAGATAATCGTAAGTGATGCGCTGAAAATATTTTCCTATCAATAGAAAAAACACCAATCCCGTAAGACTGTCAAAATAACCTACTCCGCTTTTGGTTGCTATTTCATAAACACTCCTTAAAAAAAGAACCGTAATTCCCAAAGCAATCAAAATATCGACATTGACAATTTTTTGTCGTAAACCTTTAATTGCCGATTCAAAATAATCACGTGCCGAATAAAAAACAACCGGTAATGACAGAGCAAACATCACCCATCCGAAAAGCGGACGAAATTTTTCGAGCCAGTATCCCGTTTCTTGCAAATAGGAAGGTAAAGCCATCAACATAATGTTGCCAAAGGCAAATCCGGCAATGCCGAGTTGATAAATCAGTTTTTTGTTGGACTTGCTTTTATCCTTATCCAAATCGTCCAAACTGATCAATGGCGGATAGGCAATGGAAGCCAAAAGCTCTACAATTTCACGTAAACTTATTTTATCGCCTTTGTAAGTTATTCTTACGGTTTTAGCAGGAAAATTGACTTCGGAACGGCTGATATTTTCATTGATTTTGTCCAAATGTTCCAAGACCCAAATACAAGAACTACAATGAATATTCGGGATATAGAAATTGACAACTTTGGTTTGTCCGTCGTCAAATTCCAATAATTGTTTTTCAATTTCGGGCTTGTCCAGATAAGCATATTTTTGTTTGATTTGTTCATCGATTTCATCGGTTTTAACCCCGGGAGTTTCGTTCATTTTGTAGTATTGCGAAAGCTGATTTTTATTCAGAATTTCATAAACTGTTTTACAGCCGTTGCAACAAAAGGGTTTTCCGTCAAACCAAACGGTTTCGGCTTCGCTCATTTCCAATCCGCAATGATAACAAACTAATTTTTCTTTTTTATCGGACATGAATTTTCTTTGCTTGTGAAATGCAAATTTAGGATATTCCTTTGGATTTTATCTTTTATAAAACAAAAAAACCGGCAATAACCGGTTTAAAAAAATATTATCATTTATTTAAAATTTATACAGCTCCGATGACGTGTTTTAAATCGCCAATTTGATTTTCCCAAAGCATTCGGGTTTCCTCTTCTTCATCGTTGTCACAAAAATCGGTAACCAACAGCGATACATCTTTTGTCAATTCATCTACAACAATTTTAAACTCGACAAAAGTGCCGGTTTCTTTATCATTTTCATCCAACCATTTGTATTTTACTCTTTCATTATCTTTTTTAGTAGCGACTTTTGCTCTTTCCTCAGAGCCGTCCCAAATAAAAGTGTAAATTTTTCCACGAGAATTGACATCATCAGCAAACCAAGCACTTAATCCCGAAGGAGTTGTAAGATACTGAAAAATCATACTTGGCGAAGCGTGAATGGGAAATTCCATTTCCAATTTTAGTTTATCACTCATAATTAATAAAATAATTTTGCGGCAAAATAGAAAGATTTTTTTAATAATAAAAATTTTATGACTTATTTTTGCATATTGCACAAAAAAACTGTAACAATGATTACCAATGAACAATTGAAAGATATAAAAAAACGTCTAACCGCTTTAAACCACTATCTTTGACATAGCCGGTAAAAAAATAGAAATACAAAACGAAGAAGAAAAAACCGGTAATCCCGATTTTTGGAATAAACCCAAAGAAGCCGAACAAGTGATGCGTAAAATACGCGGACTGAAACGTTGGGTGGAAGATTACGAAAATTTACAATCGGCTTACGAAGATTTGAGTGTTTTATATGATTTTTATAAAGAAGGTGAAGCTTCTGCCGAAGAAGTGGAGGAACAATACGAAAAAACCAAGCAATTATTAGAAGATATCGAGTTTCGTAATATGCTTTCAGAAGAAGCGGACGAATTGAGTGCGGTTTTGCAAATTACAGCCGGTGCCGGTGGAACCGAGAGTAACGACTGGACCGAAATGCTTTTGCGAATGTATTTGATGTGGGCGGAAAAAAACGGATATAAAGTAAAAGAAGTCAATTATCAACCGGGAGATGTTGCCGGAATTAAAACCGTTACCATACAGATTGAAGGCGATTATGCCTACGGATATCTCAAAGGTGAAAACGGCGTGCATCGTTTGGTGCGGATTTCTCCTTTTGACAGCAATGCCAAACGACATACTTCTTTTGCTTCGGTTTATGTTTATCCTTTGGTGGACGATAGTATTGAAATCAATATAAATCCTTCGGATATCAAGTGGGAAACGATGCGGGCGAGTGGAGCCGGAGGACAAGCAGTAAATAAAATCGAGACGGCAGTTCGTTTGAGACACTTACCCACGGGAATTATCATTGAAAATTCCGAAACGCGTTCGCAATTGGAAAACAAGGAAAAAGCAATGCGCCTATTAAAATCCCGTTTGTATGAAATGGAAATGAAAAAACGTCAAGCCGAACGGGATAAAATTGAAGCCAACAAGAAGAAAATCGAATGGGGATCGCAAATACGTAATTATGTGATGCATCCGTATAAAATGGTAAAAGACGTTAGAACAGGTTATGAAACTTCGCAAGTGGATGACGTGATGAACGGCAATATCGATGAATTTCTAAAATCGTATTTGATGATGATGGGACAGAAAGAATGATTTAAAATCAAGAGATTATTTTCTAATAAAACCTGAGTTTGACTAAATTTAACGTGAGTTCGACCAAAAATATAACTCATAACCAAAATTTTATATTGTTCGTATTATTTTATCAAGATATTCCTTGAAGCTTTTTGAACACCTTCAAGGTTTGCAGAATAAAAACACATGAACAATATGATCTCTGTAATAAAGCGTCGGCGTCGCTCCAAGCGACACCGACGCTAATGTAGTCGGAATTCTACTTTTGCAATAGATTAACTTGTTAATAATAAGTAAATTACAAAATCATAGACATCGGAAATAAAATACCTTCAAGGGGGTTGGCCACTTTGAAGGAAAAACAAAAAGAAATTTGATTTAAGTTCAATCGAACTCACGTTATTAAGGATACTTATTCCACAGTTACCGATTTAGCCAAATTTCGCGGTTGATCAACCTCACAACCTCTTTTGACTGCGATATGATAAGACAACAATTGAAGCGGTATCGTCGATAACAATGGCGTGAGCGCTTCATAAGTTTCGGGGATTTCAATCACGTGATCCGCTAGTGATTTTACTTGCACATCTCCTTCGGTAACAATTGCTATTATTTTTCCTTTTCTGGATTTTATTTCTTGGATATTGCTGATTATTTTTTCATATTGTCCTTTTTTGGTTGCTACAACCACCACCGGCATATTTTCATCGATAAGGGCTATGGGACCGTGTTTCATTTCCGCAGCAGGATATCCCTCGGCGTGTATGTATGAAATTTCTTTTAATTTCAAAGCGCCTTCCAAAGCAACCGGAAAATTAAAACCTCTTCCCAAATATAAAAAGTTAGCGGCATCTTTGTAATAATTGGCTACTTGCTGGATATAAAAA
>JALSTJ010000017.1 GCA_026983815.1 Flavobacteriales bacterium | reverse complement strand
GCCGAGCCGGTTTCCACTTGTGTCCAGCTGATTTTGGAATGGTTGCCTTTGCAAATGCCACGTTTGGTAACGAAGTTAAAAATACCTCCTTTTCCCTCTTTATCGCCCGGATACCAATTTTGAACGGTAGAATATTTGATTTCGGCATCTTTCTTGGCTATCAATTCTACAACAGCAGCGTGCAATTGATTTTCATCGCGTTGCGGAGCCGTGCAACCTTCCAAATAACTGACATACCCGCCTTCTTCAACAATTATTAAGGTGCGTTCAAATTGTCCAGTTCCGGCGGAATTGATACGAAAATAACTGGACAATTCCATTGGACTTTTGACTCCTTTGGGAATAAAAACAAAGGAACCATCGGTGAAAACCGCCGAATTTAAAGCGGCGTAGTAGTTATCGGAATAGGGGACAACCGTTCCCAAATGTTTTTTGACCAAATCGGGATAGTCTCTAACGGCTTCACTGATTGGACAAAAAATTATCCCACGCTCTTTCAATTCTTTTTGAAAAGTGGTTTTTACCGACACACTATCAAAAACCGCATCTACGGCGACACCTGCCAATGCTTTTTGTTCTTCAAGCGGTATCCCGAGTTTTTTATAAACTTCCAAAATTTCAGGATCCACTTCATCCAAACTTTCCAATTTTTTCTTGGGTTTCGGACGGGCATAATAAATCAAATCTTGAAAATCTATTTCGGGAATTTGCAAATGTGCCCATTCGGGTTTTTCCATTTTTAGCCAAGCACGATAGGCTTTTAATCTAAAATCCAACAGCCATTCGGGTTCATTACGGATTTCGGAAATTTTTCGGATGATATCTTCATCCAAACCTTTGGGAAATTTTTCCATTTCGATATCCGTAGTAAAACCGTATTTATACTCCTGTTCGGTAACTTCTTTCAGCACTTTATCTTGATGTTCTTCTTTTGTTTTCATTATTTAGAATGATTTTAAATAATAGACAAAGATACATAAATTACATAAACATTTCCAAATTTTTCATTATAATATTTTTTGATGTATGTATTAATTATAATTATCATAAATTTTTATTACCATTCACCATTCACCATTAACAATTCACCATTAACAATTCACAATTAATAATTATCTTTGAAACAAAAAACTATGGACTTTACCCGACCCAAAATCATGGGAATTCTCAATTTAACCCCCGATTCTTTTTATGACGGCGGAAAATATTCCGATGAGACAAAAGTTTTAAAAAGAGTAGAGCAAATGCTATCGGAAGGGGCGGATATCATAGATATGGGAGCTTTTTCTTCCAGACCCGGTGCTAAATTTGTTTTACCCGATGAGGAGCGCAAACGTTTATATCCGAATATTGAAAATATTTTGCATAAATTCCCCGATATTTTTATCTCCGTTGATACTTTTCGTAGCGATATTGCCCGAGAAGTTATTGAAATGGGAGCAAAAATGATCAATGATATTTCGGCGGGAGATTTGGACGAAAACATGTTTAAAACCATAGCAAAACTACAAGTTCCTTATGTGATGATGCATATGCAAGGAATCCCGGAAAACATGCAAGACAACCCCGAATATTTTGATGTGGTCAATGATATTATGCTTTACTTTCTTAAAAAAATTGATAAGTTAAATCAATTAAATTTTGATAAAATCATCATTGACCCGGGCTTTGGTTTTGGCAAAACTCTGAAACATAATTATGAAATATTAAGTCGTTTAGACCGATTTCAATTGCTCAAAAAACCGGTTTTGGTAGGAATGTCGCGCAAATCCATGTTTTACAAATTACTAAACATTTCCCCTGCCGAGGCGCTCAATGCCACCACATCCGCTCATACCATTGCCTTGCTCAAAGGAGCAAAAATCCTACGCGTCCACGATATAAAAGAAGCCGTGGAAGTGGTGCGGATGGTTGAGCAGCTATAAACCCAAAGATTCCCCGCTACAAAAAGTGTCGGTGTGTGTTAGTTATATCAAACGAAATCAACAAATCCTTTTTTACAATAAAGTCCCAGAATGTTTTTCATCCCAAGACATTATTATTAACAAAAAATCCTATATTTGTTCAAAATCCCGATACTTATGAAAAAATTATTCTTTGTTTTGGTAATCATTGCATTAAATTCTTCTTGCAAAAAACCTTCTTATACCCAAGATGAACAAACTTTGGAAATTAATGATTTTATTTGGAAAGGACTCAATACTTTTTATTTATGGAAGCCCGAAGTAGCCAATTTACATGATGAAAGCTTTGCTTCCCAAGAGCAACTGAACAATTTTTTAGATGAATATAATAACCCCGAAGAATTGTTTGAATCATTGTTATTCGAAAGAAATCAAACCGATCGTTGGTCATGGATTGTAGATGATTATGTAGCATTGGAAAAACTTTTTCAAGGCATCAGAAAATCTACCGGTATGCGAATAGGATTGGTGTATGAAAATCAAAATTCCAATACCGTTTTTGCTTATGTAAAATATGTAGTGCCCGGCTCACCCGCAGACCAAAACGGAGTGCATAGGGGAGATGTTTTTAGAAAACTCAACGGGCAATACCTAACCGATCAAAATTATTTGGATTTACTCAATCAAGATATTTGGGAAATACAATGGGCGCAATGGCAGGGAAATTCTCTAATAGATACGGCAAATTTTACTACGATAACAAAAGAAGTTATTCAAGAAAATCCTATTTATCTAACCCGGGTAATACAACAAAACGGCAAAAAAATCGGATATTTGATGTATAACGGATTTACTTCCTATTATGATAACCAACTCAATGATATATTTGAACAATTCCAATCGGCACAGATTGACGAATTGGTAGTAGATATACGTTACAATCCGGGAGGAAGCGTGCGAACCATGAATTATTTGGCTTCCATGATTACCGGACAATTTACCGGACAAAAACTTTTGCTCTATCAATGGCATCCGCAAATGCAAGCTTGGATGCAACAATATTACCCCAAAAGTTTGTATAGAACCTTTAAGGATAAGATAGGAGGCAAAATTCCGATTCATCATTTATATTTGAATAAGGTATATATCATTGCTACTAAATCCAGTGCTTCGGCTAGTGAAAGTTTGATTAATTGTTTACGTCCTTACGTAGATGTGGTGCAAATAGGGACAGAAACGCATGGAAAATATGTGGCATCCGTAACACTTTATGATTCCCCTGATTTTAGTAGAAAATATGCCAACTCCCATCATACTTGGGCAATGCAACCCATTGTATTGAAAGTTTCCAATGCACAAGGTGTATCGGATTTCAAAAACGGATTATCTCCCGATATTTATCAAGCGGAAGATTTACAAAACTTGGGAACATTGGGCGATAGTAACGAACCGTTATTGCATATTGCACTACAAGCCATTGAAGGAAATTTACCGCAAACGGCTTATCGTCAAAATTTTTATAAAGAATTAAATTTTCAATTGCATCCTTTGGAATACGATATGCAAGCCGACATAAATTTAGAACGTATGAATTTTAAAAGACAATGATTGGGTTGTGTAGTTACTAATTACCGATTTTAATTTAGCGTGGGTGTCGCTTGCAGCGACACCCACGCTTTATAATATCATTCAAATTTTTTATTTCTCATGATTCTCATAAAGTTCTTCCCAAAGCGAATTATCTTCATGATGGGCATGATCAAAATTTTCATAGAGTTCAAATTCTTCTCTTGTAGTTTGTTTACTAAACAATAAACCTATTACCATAAATAATGCCGAACCCAATATGACAAAAGTGATGACTTCTTGACTGAAATAAGGTATTTTGTAATCTTCCGGAATTTTATAATACAACAAGATGGTTATCAATCCGCGAGGTGCCATAAGAACCTCTGGAAAGGGAGATTTGTCTCTAAAAAAGATTCTTAGATTAAAGTAGCGCACGATAAAAGTCAATAGTAAAATAAATCCCCCGATTATATATACATTTTCATAAAAAATTCCTTGGATGTTAATGGTCATTCCAAACAAGATAAAAAAGAATGTTCGGATGAGAAAAGCCATTTCAAAAGTAATCAGTTTAAATTGTTCACGAACATTTTCAATTATATTTTGATGGAAATATTGTTTGAATTTTCCTTTGAAAAACACATCAAAATTTTCTAACATCAAACCGAAAATCAGGATTAATATCAAGGAAGAAAGATGTAAAATTTTACCGGTGATAAACAAAGCGGTCAAGATAGACAGAAACAGGAAAAATTTGATTTTGGTTTTGATATTCTGAAATAAAAAAATCAGCAGATAACCGATAATAAATGAAGCAATCACCGTAAGTATGATTTTGCCGCCTACTTTTCCAATAATATTGCCATTACTATCGGGTAACATCAGAACGATATCAAAAGCAATAATCCCTAAAATATCGCTAAAAGTGGATTCGTAAATCAAAAATTCCTTTTTTTCTTCATCCAAAAAATGAACGCTGGGTATAACAATGGCACTGCTGACAACCGATAAAGGTAAGGCATTGATATAAGCCGTATAAAAATCATGAGTCAATCCCATACTGTAAATCAAGTAGGAAATGGAAAAGGAAGTTCCTAATAAAATCAGTAGAGCGGTAAAAAATGCTTTAATAATCAAACTGCGTTTTTCTCTTGTGATTTTCAATTCAAGTGCAGCTTCCAAAACAATCAAGAGTAACCCGATAAGTCCCAAGATATTAACGGTTTCTTTAAGCTCGGGTAGATGGATACCGTATTGTTCAAAAATATTTTTGATTAAAATTCCTGTTCCCAGCAATAATAATACGGAGGGAATTTTAATTTTTTTTGAAACTATATCAAAAAAATAAGAAAAAATTACAAGGACACTAAGTCCCAAAATAAAATAATATGTTTCCAAAAATTATATGGGTTTTAAAATTTATCTTCTACCTAAAAGTCTGTCCAAAAATCCTCTTTTTTTGGTTTGGGTTTTATGAGATTTTTCGTATTGAGAGATAAACTTATCTTCACATTTAGCCAATTGTTCATCGCTTACTTCCGAACGTAAGTATCGGTCAATCAATTCTTTATCTCCGCCAAACAAACTTTCTACATAATCTTGAAAAGTGGTATTGTGTTTGGATAGCCATTCATTTAGATATTTTTCGGAAGCTTCCATTCCGCCGTGTTCTTCCAATTCTCTTAGAGTTTTGTAGAGTTTTGCTATTTCTTCTTTTACCTGTTGAGGAACGGCTTTTCTACGGGCA
>JALSTJ010000016.1 GCA_026983815.1 Flavobacteriales bacterium | reverse complement strand
GCAACCCGCCAATCTCCTTTGATTTCTTGTATATCGTTATACATTTGTTTGAACTTATTCAAGTCCACATTATATCCTTTTTGTGCATATTCAATAGCCGTTCTAATTCCTAAAATATCTTCCATAAGTTCATATTCCAAAGTAGCTCCTGCACTAAAATTTATGGTTCTTGAAGTAGGAATTTCCAAATCTTGCAAATTCGTTGAAGCTTTTACATTGACATCCGTTGCCAAGACTCCTAGTTTTACACCAACTTTTACTTGTGCAAATGTAAATTGTATTACAAATAAAGTAATTAATAATGTAACCAATCTTGTTTTCATTTTTTTGTTTTTTATGATTAACACCACAAAACTAAAAGCATTCTTTCTTCTGACCATCACAATTTAAATGAAAACATATTTTCATTTGATAAATTATAAAATTGATTTGATATAAAGATTCCGAAGAAATTTTATGAGAAAAAAACCTTCAAGATGCTTATATAGACCTTGAAGGTTGAATTTAACATTTGCTTCTTTTGCTTATTTCCATCCCAATTTTTCTTTTATGCCGTATTGGATATAAAACATTACCGGAACAATTACCAAGGTCAAAAAGGTTGCAAAGGTCAAACCATTGATAACTGCTTTTGCAATAGGACCCCAAAAAGCAACATTTTCTCCCCCGAGATAAATTTCCGGATCAAAATGCGTAAATAAACCGATAAAGTCAATATTCAAACCTATGGCCAAAGGTATCAAACCTAAAACTGTTGTTATGGCAGTGAGTAGCACCGGTCGTAAACGGGTTTTTCCGGCTTCCACCAAACTTTCTTTGATCAGTTCTTTCGGCGTTTTTTCTTCATCGGTCAAACCGGCTTCCAAACGTTTTCTTTGAATCGTTAGATTGGTATAATCCAACAATACAATGGCATTATTTACCACAATTCCCGCTAATGAAATTATCCCAATCATTGTCATCACCACTATAAAATCCTGATGCATAATGATTAATCCGAACAATACCCCAATCATACTCAGAATTACAGTCATCAAGATGATAAAAGGGGTAGTCATAGAATTAAATTGTGTTACCAAAATCAAGAAAATAAGGAAAACAGCTATCATCAAAGCTTTAATCAAAAATCCCAAGTTTTTTTTCATTTCTTTTTGTTCTCCTTGAAATGCATAAGAAATATTGGAAGGAAGTTTAATTTTTTTCATTTTTTTATCCAATTTTTCTACAATTTCATTAGCATTATAACCTTCCAAAACATTGGAGGTAATGGCAATGGTTCTTTTGAGGTTCTTACGTTTAATGGCACTAAATGTAGATTTGGATTTCATCTGTGCAACAGCCGAAATAGGCACTGAAACAATTTTCCCGGTTTGTCGGTCTCGGTATACAATATGTTGATTCATAATGTTTTGTCTATCATACCGATATTTTTTATCCAATCGAACATTGATGGGATAATCGTCATCACCATCCTTGAACCGATCTACTTCTTTGCCATAAACTGCAGTTCGCAGAGCCATCCCGATTTGTCCTGTTTTGATGCCTAATCTTCCTGCCTTTTCTCTATCAACGTAAACAGGAAGTTCAGGTTTATTTTTATCAACATTTATTTTCAAATTTTCAATTCCGGGGATATAGGCACCATCCAAATATTTTTTTACTTTGAAAGCCGTGCTTAATAATTGATCATAGTCATCTCCATAAAGTTCCAAATCTATCGGAGCACCGGTCGGTGGTTTGTGTTGATCTTTATCGGCAGAAATATTTATTCCTGCATAACCTTTAGTCAACTCACGTATGTCGTTCAATATATTGGAGGCATCCACTCCTTTACGATATTTAAAATCTACCAAGTCAATGATAATTTTGGCTTTGTTTGGCGTTTTACCTCCAAATTCTCCCAAACGGGGGTCGCCTGTTCCTTCGCCTACTTGTTCTACAATGGAATTGACCAAAAAATCATAATGATGTTCTTTGAAATATTTTCTGATTTTATCGGTTAATTTTTTTGTAAAATCATTTACCACTGTTATATCCGTTCCAATAGGATGTTCTATATAAACATAGATTTGATTGGGTTGTGTATTGGGAAAAAAACTTTTTTTGGGAGGAAATATTTTAAGT
Organism: Flavobacteriales bacterium; assembly: GCA_026983815.1. Taxonomy (GTDB): domain Bacteria; phylum Bacteroidota; class Bacteroidia; order Flavobacteriales; family Flavobacteriaceae; genus JALSPZ01. The sequence continues at coordinate 21,247 of JALSTJ010000016.1, read as the reverse complement.
AATAAAATGGAGAAAATCAACAGCAAGACAGTCCCTACAAAAAACAAATAAGCGTTTTTTCCTTTCAAAGCAAAATTTAATAAATTTTTGTATTTTTCTTCCAACCAAGGTAAAAATTTATTTTGAAAACGAACAAAAGCATCTACCAAAACAAAATGATATAAAAGCTGCCAAAAAGCCAATAAAATAAACATCAATCCAACGGCATTGGCAACTCCTGTATATTTGAGTTTTCCTTGTTTTATCAAAATAAATTTGATAATAAAAGTAATTATTCCCAATAAAAAATAAACAGCAAAACTCTTGAAGATTTTTGGTTTGGGCAATCTTTTTTCTTCCAAGCTCATATAATCTACGGTCAATACCGGATTGATAACCAAAGCAACAAATAGCGATGATGATAGAACTATAATCAAAGTAATGGGTAGATATTTCATAAACTCCCCGATAATTCCGGGCCAAAAAGCCAACGGAATAAACGCAGCCAAAGTAGTAGCTGTTGAGGCAATAATAGGCCAAGCTACTTCTCCTACAGCATATTTTGCAGCTTCAAAAGCTTTGTAACCCTGTTCACGGTAACGGTAAATATTTTCTACGATTACAATTCCGTTATCTACAAGCATTCCCAGTGCCAGAACCAAAGCAAATAATACCATGGTATTGAGGGTAACTCCCATTGAGCTTAATAGCAAAAAGGACATCAACATGGAAAGTGGGATAGCTATTCCGACAAACAAAGCATTACGAAATCCCATAAAAAACATCAATATCCCCACTACCAAAATCATTCCCAGAATGATACTGTTTTCCAAATCGGAAACCTGGGTGCGTGTTCTGTCGGATAAATCGTTAGTTATTGTTACATTTAGATTTTTGGGAAATACTTTCTCTTTGGTTTCTTTGATAATTTTTTTGATTTCATCGGATGCTTGTATCTGATTAGCACCTCTACGTTTTTTAACATCCAGCATGACAACGGGTTTACCAAATTCGCGCGCATAACTCTGTGCTTCTTGAGGGTGATATTTTATTTGAGCGATGTCATGTAAATAAGTAACTTTATCTTTAGCTTTTCGGATGATAATATTCTCAATTTTTTTTGGATCTTTAAACTCTCCTATTACCCGAACATTTCTTCTAATGCCCCCTTCTTTTATTTCACCTGCAGAAATGGTCAAATTTTCATTTCTGATAGATTGTTCAATATTACTAAAACTGATATTTCTAGCCAGCATTTGGTTCAAATCCACGGCTACTTCTACTTCCTTGTCTTGCGCTCCACGGATATCTGCTGCCGAAATTTGTGGCAGTTGCTCGATTTTATCCTGTAAATATTCTGCATATTTTTTTAATTCATCTTGAGGAAAATCCCCAGCGATATTGATATTCATTATGGGTTTCATTTCCGAAAAATCCAATTTTTTTGCTTTTGGATTTTGTGGCAAATCTTTGGGCCATTCGGGTTTTCCCATAGCATCATCAATTTTGTCTTTGATATCCGATAGGGCTTTATCGGGATCTACATCAAAGGTAAATTTCACATCTATACTGGAAAATCCTGCTTGTGAAGTGGACTTGATTTCATCAATACCGGATATTTTTTTAAATTCTTTTTCCAATGGATTGGTTATCAAACTCTCTATATCTTCAGCAGAATTTCCCGGATAAGGTGTGCTGACAAAAACTTCTGGTGCTGCAACATCAGGAAATGCCTCTCGGGGCATATTGATATATGCAAATAAACCTCCAAAAGTCAGTAGTGCAATGATGACCTTAACTGTATTGGAATTTTTTAATGCAGCCGTAGATAGTAAAAATTCTTTATATATTTGTTTTGCTTTTTTCATGGATATACAATTTTATGATTCTTTTAAAGCAAAGCATTATGCCAAAAACAAAAGCTTCATCTTCAAATGAATATCGTCATTAATTATTTTTTACAATTAATTTTTGTCCTTTTTTCAATTGATTGGATTTCAAATAATTCCATTTTCTCAAATCAGCAATAGAAGTGCCATATTTTTTATGTATCCTATAAAGCGTTTCTCCTTTTTTTACTATATGATAAACGGGACTTGTTTTTTTATAGGTTTTTATTGATTCTTTTTCATTTGTTTCGGATTGTATTAGTTTATGGATTTTAACTTTGTCTCCATCGCTTAAGCCCCTTGCTCCATGCAAAGCAATTATATCGCTTGTTTTTAATCCGGATTTTATCATGACCCGGTCTTTGTATTCTTGACCCAATTCCAAAATTCTTTTTTTCACTTGATATACATTTTTTTCATCTGTAGGCATCAATACAAATACATAATTATTTCCCTCTCTATCTTCTTGAATTAAAGACATTGGCAAGATCAAAGCAGGATCTTTTTCAAAGTCTTTAATTTTGATATTTCCGGTTAAATTCGGTTTCAAAGAACCATCCAAATTCAGAATATTTACCCTGATTTTAAAAGTTCTGTTATTGGGATGAATGAAATTTCCTACATAAGATAAAGTAGCGGAAATGTTTTGCCCGGTTTCGGGAAATTCAATGATCACCGGCATCCCTTTTTTAATGGATTTAAGATATTTTTCCGATACATCGGCTTGCATATATACTTTTTTCAAATTGACAACTCTGGCAACAGGGCGTTGAGGTCCTGCCATTTCACCTTCTTTGATTAACATATCATCAATTACACCTGATATAGGTGCTTTTACAAACATTTTGTTCAATTGAGATTTCATAGTATTTAAGCGTTTAGCCAAACTTTCTTTTTTGGTTTTGGCTTGAAGATAAGCCATTTCGGAACCGATTTTTTGATCCCATAATCTTTTTTGACGTTCATATGCAGTTTTTGCCAATGCATATTGGGTTTGAATTTCAGAAATTTGATTTTTCAAAGTGCTATCATCCAAATGCATAATTATTTGTCCTTTCTTTACTCTATCACCCTCACCTTTATATATTTTTAGCACTTTTCCCATAGCTTCGGGTATAACCAAAACATTGCCGTCGGTATCAACATTTCCTTGGATTTCCAAATAATGTTCAAATTTTGATGTAGTCATTTTTTGTGCATCAATTTCGGGAATTTCCTCTTCTTTATTATTCCCCAATTTTTTGTCAATATCCGTCAAAATTTTGTTGAGACTGTCTATTTGTTTTTCGATTTGTTCTTTTTGAGTTAGTAAATCGATGTTTTTATTTTTATTTTCCTTTTGATTACAAGCCGAAAAGCTTATCAAAATACCAACTATTCCTAAAATATATTTTTTCATTTTTATATCAATTTTCATTTTTTTTTATTTCTAGTTTATTTTTTACCTAATAAATTTTCCAAAGCAGTTTTTTTGTTAATAATTTCAATGATAGATTGCAAATATTGTTGCTGTGTTTGATACAATTGCATACGAGCTTGATTAAGCTGAAAACTGTTTCCGATGCCTTCCTTAAATTTTATTTGTTCTTTTTTCTCGATTTTTTCTGCCAAGTTCAGATTATCTTTAGCAATTTTATAATTATTAAAACTGTGTTCATATTCATTTTTGGCTTTGTCAAATTGCAATTTCAGTTGTTTTTCTTTATCCGATAAATCCAATCTTGCATTTTCAAAATCCAATTTTGCTTGTCTTACTCGGGCGGTTCTTCCCAAACTGCTAAAAATGGGGACATTTATTTGAACACCAAAAATGGATTGTTCATACCAAGCTTGGTCATTACTAAAAAACTTAAAATCATTGTTATAGGCATTTTTTCCATAATTCACAAAGGCGGCAATGGTAGGAAGCGCTTTGCTTTTTTCAAATTTGATTTGTAATTTTTTGGCTTTTACTTGGTTTTGAGAGATTAAATAATCTATATTTTTTTGCGGTTCAAAATTAGATTTTAATAAATTCAAATCCATAGCTTCGTTCTTTAAGCTTTCAATGTTATCGGTTAGATTTAGCGGTGAATCTACCGGTTTTCCCATAACAAAATTCAGCATTTCATAAGCCGTTTTTTTCATTCGATTCATATAATCCATTTGGTTTTGCAAATTGGCAAGCGTAATTTTCAATTGTTGAACATCGGTTTCTTCTACTAAGCCGTTTTTATACATTTCATTTACTTCATATAAATTCTGCTTTACTACCTCCATATTATGTTGTAAAATCTTGATATTTTCTTCCGCCAGTAAAGCATTTCCATAAGCGTTAATTACAGCTTCTCTCACTTTTTGACGCGTTTTGATTTTTGCATTTTCGGAAATTTTCTTATAAGTTCTTGCCGATTGCAACCCTACCAAATACGAGCCACTAAAAATCAATTGTTTCAGTGTGGCGCTCCATTTCATATTTTGCTCTGTTCCGAATTTTATGGGAACATATTGATCCGGAGGGGCCATAGGGTTAAAAATTTTTGCCGGTAGTAAATTGACCGGTTGCTCAATAAATTTTTGATAGGAAGCAGCACCTTCAATTTGAGGGAAGCCCATAGAAGTTGTTTCCCAAACCTTTTTTTTGGCTTTCAGCACATTATTTTGTGCCTTTTTTATATTGGAATTGTTTTTTAATGCATAATCAATCGCTTCATCCAAGCTAAAACCGGATTTATCCTGCGCTTGAATATTTACAATTGCAGACATTAATAATATTACATAAAAATACTTTTTCATTTCTTGCTTTCTTTAAATTCCTATAATAATTCTTTTAATTTTTTTCTTCCTTTTTTTGTAGAAATACCAGTTAAAAACATTTTTACAAATTCATTCATCAATTCTTCTTTATCAAATTTTTCAGGTGGAAATAAACCCTGATCCCCGATAGCCAAGGTATTGGCGAAATACATACGTTTGATAAATTCTTTATCCAAATCTTTTTTGTAATATCCTTGTTTCATGCCTTTGTTTAGATTGTGTTCCAAACATTCCATGATACTTTTGAATTTTTTTTGTTCCAAATCTTTGGCTATTTCGGGATAATATTTTTTTAATTGATAATGAGGCGATACATTATTTTTTCGCAGCATATCTTGAATGATTTTTTTAATTGATAAGATTTCTTCATAAGGATTGAGCTTCATCATACATATTTTATCAATTTCGGATTGAATTTTATCAAAAATAAAATTAACGGTTTCTTTCACCAGCTCTGTTTTATTCGCAAAATATTGATAAAGCGTTTTTTTTGACATGCCCAATTCTTGAGCCAATTGATCCATAGTTACATTTTTCATTCCATATTTAAAATGTAACTCGGTAGACTTGGAAATGATTTTTTCTCTCATAACTGAATTTTTATAGAGCAAAGATATGAAGAAAACTTTAAACACACAATAAGTTTCCAAAGTTTTTGTTGTTTTTTAAATTAATGTCAGTTTACCGCAATATTAAAATAGCTTAAACATTTTAACTATTGAAAATAAAATATTACAAATCAACTATTTAACAAAATATTTTCTTTGATTATGTTTTAAACACAATAAATAAATTTTGGATGAAATTTTAGAAAAAAGAACATTTTACATTTTTTTTAAAATATTTGCATGTAAATTTGCAATATAAATTTCAAACCGTTTGCGTTTGTTTTAAAAACACTATAATGAAAGAAAAAAGGTTAAGAAGAGATGCGCTTAAATATCATATGGAACCGCGTCCAGGTAAAATCGAAGTAATTCCTACAAAAAAACATAGTACGCAAAGAGATTTGTCTTTGGCATATTCTCCCGGAGTTGCCATTCCTTGTATGGAAATATATGAACACCCCGAAGATGTCTATAAATATACGAACAAAGGAAATTTAGTAGCGGTAATTTCCAATGGAACAGCCGTTTTGGGTTTGGGAAATATTGGTGCAGAAGCAGGCAAACCCGTTATGGAAGGAAAAGCATTACTTTTTAAAATCTTTGCTGATATCGATGTTTTTGATATTGAAGTGGATACAGAAAATATAGATGAGTTTATAGAAACTGTAAAAAAAATAGCTCCTACTTTCGGCGGAATCAATTTGGAAGATATCAAAGCCCCGGAAGCGTTTGAGATAGAAGAGCGTTTAAAAGAAGAATTGGATATTCCCCTGATGCATGATGACCAACACGGGACGGCAATTATTTCGGCAGCCGCTTTGTTAAATGCCGTTGAGTTGGCAAATAAAAAGATGGAAAACATCAAAATAGTGATCAATGGTGCAGGAGCTGCTGCAGTTTCTTGTACAAAATTGTATCAAGCATTGGGTGTAAAAAAAGAAAATATCGTCATGCTTGACAGTAAAGGTGTTATTCGTAGCGATAGAGAAAATCTGTCTAAACAAAAAAAACTTTTTGCTACCGACAGGGATATTCACACCTTGGAAGAAGCTATGAAAGGTGCTGATGTTTTTGTAGGGCTTTCCGTAGGAAATATTTTAAATGAAAAACATTTGAAATCCATGGCTGACCACCCAATTGTTTTTGCCTTGGCCAATCCCACTCCTGAAATTGATTATAAAGATGCCATAGCTGCCAGAAAAGATATTATTATGGCTACCGGACGTTCGGATTATCCCAATCAGGTAAATAATGTATTGGGTTTTCCGTATATTTTTCGTGGTGCTTTGGATGTCAGAGCAAGCAAAATAAATGAAGAAATGAAGTTGGCAGCGGTTAAAGCTTTGGCTGATTTGGCAAAAGAAGCTGTTCCGGAACAAGTCAATGTAGCTTATCAAGAAAAACATTTGAGTTTTGGACCCGAATATATTATCCCCAAACCTTTTGATCCCCGTTTGATTTACAAAATTCCTCCGGCAATTGCCAAAGCGGCAATGGAATCCGGAGTGGCAAGAAAACCTATAGAAGATTTTAAAAAATATGAAGAGGAACTTATCGAGAGATTGGGTGTTGAATCCAAACAAATACGGTTTATAACCAACCAAGCAAAAAAAGATCCGAAAACAGTTGTTTTTCCGGAAGCTGATTTGCCCGAAGTATTGAAAGCAGCCTATATGGCTTATGAAGATGGCATTGCCAAACCTATACTTTTGGGAAATAAAGAAACGATTCAAGAAGTAAAAAAAGAACTCGAATTTTCCGAAGATTTACCAATTATTGATGTATATGACCCCAAAGTGAATAACAAAATTGAAAATTTTGCTCAAATTTTTTGGAAAAAAAATCAACGTAAAGGGATAACTTTGTTGGAAGCCCGAAAACTGATGCGCAACAGGAATTATTTTGGTGCCATGATGGTTGAAACCGGAGAAGCAGATGCAATTATTTCCGGTTATTCCAGAAGTTTTAAGACCATATTCCGCCCTATGATTGAAGTGATTGGCAAAGCTCCATACGTCGAAAAAGTTTTTGCTACGACTTTATTGATTACCAATAAAGGACCTTTATTTTTTACGGATTCTTCTATTGTGGTAGATCCGGATATCAATGATATTGTACGAATGACTGAAATGATGGCGCAAGTGGTAAAAATGTTTCGTATCAAACCCAATATTGCTTTGCTTTCCTTTTCAAACTTCGGCACTTCCAAACATCCTGATGCTCAAAAAATGAAAAAGGCAAGCATGATTTTAAAAAATAAATATCCCGATTTGAATATTGACGGAGAAATGCAAGCAGATTTTGCTTTAAATAAAAATTTGCTCAAAGAAAAATTTCCTTTTTCCGATTTGGTCAATAAAAAAGTAAATACATTGATTTTTCCTAATTTGGACGCAGCCAATATTTCCTATAGAATGGTTAAAGAATTGACTAAAGCACCCATGGTGGGACCCATTATGATGGGAATGAATAAACCGGTTCATATTTTACAAGTAGGATCTACAGCCGATGAAATTGTCAATATGACAATTGTTGCTGTAATTGATGCCCAATTACGTGAAAAACAAAGAAAAGAAGCCGCTAGAAAATCAAAAAACGGAAATAAATAAGATTTTCTTATTTTTTGTCAATCTGAATGGGGTCTCCATTTTGTAATCGTTTATTAACCAAATTGTAAGGACCGGAAATGATGGTTTCTCCTTCTTTCAATCCTTTTTTAATTTCTATATTCGTGTCGTCTTGAATACCTGTTTCCACTACTCGTATTTTTGCTTTTCCTTTATCGGCAACAAAAACCACTTCGAATTTTTTTGAATTTTTTTCAATAGGTCTTTTCATGGTTTTTTTAAATTTTTCAGGTCGGTGCTTAACACTTGCTGTATCACTACGAATGGTAACAGCACCAATCGGAACTCCAATAACCTTTTTTTTGACATTGGAAATGATATCAACAGAAGCCGTCATTCCGGGACGAAAAGGAGAATATCCCAGAGGTTTATCTTTCAATAAATGTTTATAAGAATCTTCCAACAAACGAATTTTTACTTTAAAATTCGTAATCTCATCTCCACTTTGGATTTTATTATCCGCCGAATTGGCAATTTCGGTAATTATTCCTTTAAAATTTTCATCCAAATAAGCATCTACATTGATTTTGGCTGAATCCCCCACTTTTATTTTTACGATATCATTCTCATTGATATCCACCACCGCTTCCATATTGTTGAGATTGGCAATCCGCATAATTTCGGTTCCGGTCATTTGTTTGGTTCCAACAACACGTTCTCCGGTCTCCACATTAAGTGCCGATATGGTTCCGGAAATCGGAGAATAAATAGTAGTTCTTTTATAATTATCCCGCGCTTCTTTTAGGTTAGCCATGGCACTTTGCACAGAATATTTTGCCGAATTTAAAGTAGCTGATGCTACTTTGTAATTGGTTTGTGCTTTTTGAAAATCTGCTTGGGAGATAATACCTTTATCAAACAATTGTTTGCTTCTTTGGAATTCGTCTTTTGCAGAAATCAAACGAGCCTTTGCCTGTTCCAGACTAGCTCGGGCATTTTGCACAGCTGCCTGCGCACGCTCCAGTCCGGATTGATATAAATCGGGGTTGATTTTTACCAGTAAATCACCTTTTTTCACTTGTTGTCCTTCTTTTACAGGCAACTCTATGATTTCCCCCGACACATCCGACGAAATTTTCACTTCTTTTTCAGGTTGGATCTTTCCGGAGCCGGTAACAGTTTCCATGATATCCACACGTTTTACTTTCTCCGCAATTACTTTTTTTGCATGTTCATTTTTTCCAAACCAACCTTTGGCTTTTCCAACACTGATAAATATTATCAATAATACGCCGGCAATTAAAAAATATTTAAGCTTTTTATTCATTTTAACATATATTTATTTCATTACTTTATTTTATATAATTTTTTGGGCGTGTCCCTACCTGACAATCATCCGCACAAGTCCTCGGGTCGTGTCTTCCGCTTGAAGTCCCGCCCGCAAAAACACACAAAAAATTTATAAATTTCAAGAGCTTCCGTTGGTCGCTTTGCTCTTTATATTTTTGTAGTGTTTTGCGGAGCGGGAGCTACCGCTCCAACCACTCACGCAGGTCAAAATCGCAGCTGCATTCATTTTCCACAGCACACAGTCTAGACAAGGCATGCCTTGTCTCTACCTGATAATATTATATTCCAAAACTTTCGATTTCAAAAAATATTGATATTTTGCATTAATATATTGATTTTGCGCTTTTTGATACTTTAATTTTACATTATTCAAATCAAAAATATTCATCACACCTACTTTGAATTTTTCCATAGCATAATCATAAGCTTTTTGTTGAGCTTTCAGGTTTGCTTCCGTTGCTTTCAGACTCTGGTATGCAGATTTCAAATCTGCTTGCATTTTATAGATATCATTACGCAATTGTTTTCGCCCCAAATCATAGTTAATATTATTTCGTTCTTCATTCAATATTGCCGATTTCACTTGATTTCGTGCAGTTAAACCATTGAAAACCGGAATACTCAAATTTAATCCATAGGTAACTCCACGATTATCTTTCACTTGTGACCACAAAGGGTCCGCAGGAGTTACCATACCTCCAAAACCTAATTTATCTCGATCAGAATATCTTGTGTTCATATTAAAAAAACCTGAAAGAGAAGGATATAATCGGCTTTTAGCTAAGTTTGTTTGATATCGGGCAATATTTTTTTGAGTTTCTGCATTTTTTAATTTATAATTGCTTTCTTGTGCTTGTGTAAATAAATTTTCGGGTTTTTCGTATAACAGTCTATCATCAATTTTTAACTCTGAAGTATCCTCTACTATTGAAAAATTTTCAAAATCTTTTAATTCTAATAATTGAGCCAATGCCAATTTTGCCAATTTATAATTGTTTTCGGCATTGACTACTTGAAGCATATCATTGGTGATTTGTGCTTTCGCATCAATAAGATCTCCCTTGGGAGCTGCGCCTGCTTTAATCAATTCTTCAATTCGTTCTTTTTGTTTAATGCTATTTTCCAATTGTTGTTTGCTGTTGTTTAAATTTTCTTTTGCCAACAAAATTTGAACAAAACCTGATGCAATTTGGGTTTGAATATTTTTAACCGCATCTTTGTATTGATATTGAGCCGATAGAATTTCCAAAAGTGTTTTTTTGTAATTATACCGGTTTTTAAAACCGCTGAAAAGATTCAGATTTGAACCTAAAGATCCGCTTCCGCCAAATGTGGTTTGGTTTTCTAATATTCCGGTAGTAAAATTTTGAGTCAATCCCGAGTTCCAAGAAGTTGATAAATTGGTATTAATCGTAGGCAAATATGCCATTTTAGCAGTTGATTTATCGATTTTTCCTTGTTCAATTTGCAAAGCACTTTGTTTCAGTTGTAAATTATGTTTTTCGGCATATTGCAAACATTCTTGCAAAGTCCAAGTTTTATTTTGTGCTTGGATAAGAAAAGGAAATAATAGAAAAATAAAGAAACTATTTTTAAATTTCATTTGAAAAATTTTTTAACGTATAAATTTAGCATAAATCAATTAAAAGCTTGACTTATGACATAAAACTTTAACGATTATTTAGAACTTATGTTACATAATTTTTTTATTATGGGTAGATAATAAAAAAATTATAACTTTGTTACTGTATGAAAAAATATATTTTGTTCAATATCATCATTCTATCAATATTGGTTTATAAATCTATTGTATTTGTTCAAAATGATTTTAAAAAGACAAAAGACTCTATGAAGGCGGTTAAGATTTATAAGGCATTTATGCCATTTATTCCCGAAAGAGCGGTTGTTTATTTTTATGACGATAAAAAAATTGATAAGAAAACTTATTTTTTATTACATAATCTTTTTGCACCACAAAGAGTGATTACTTATCTGGAAGATTCATACCCATATAATTATGTTTTGGTAAGAGATTGGAAAAAAACAGCAAACAAAAAGATTTTTGAAGGAGATACATTATATAAAATACCGACAAAGGAATACAATTTATTGTTAATCAAAATCAAAAAATAATGGTTTTCCAGATCTTGTTTATTCTTATTGCTTTTTCTTCTTTATCCTTTGATATATATTCTTGGATACATAAAAATGTAGATCGGGACATTCACCATCCGGTTTTTATCTCTTTAATTGCAAAATTGATGAGTTTGAGTATTCTTTCTTTTGCATATTTTTTTGCATTATTGACCAAAATTTCTTTCTTATTGGTTTTTCTTGTTCTAATAGCTGTTGTTTCATTTTTGAACCGAAAAAATAAATTATCCTTTAATGACATCAGACAAGATTTATCCAAAATAGATTTCAGAAGTTTATTGTTTTTCTGGATTTTAATGTTGATTTCTTTTCCATTGATTGTCAAGTATATAACTTATAGTGGCCTTTGGGATGCTTGGGCTATTTGGTTGCCGCATGCCAAATTTTTAGCATCGGATAATTGGGATTTGTTTTTCCGATTTACACCGCAAATAGGTGCGCATCCCGATTATCCTTTGATGTTGCCCACTTGGATAGCTATGGGGTGGAAAGTTACTCATAGCACCGGTCAAATAGTTCCACTTATAGTAGGATCTACAGTCTTTATTTTTATTTTGATATTTGCTTTTATCTCACAAAAGAATTACCAGATCGGTTTTATTTTTGTTTCCTTGTTGGTTTTTAATTCTACTTTTCTTAAATGGTCTTTTGCCGGCTATAGCGATGTGATGCTGGCGTTGTATTTTTTGGTTGCTGTGATGAGTTATGAATTTTATAAAAATGATTTTCCTAAATTGATGTGGATTCCGGGTTTCTTTGCCTCGTCTTCTGCTTGGGTAAAAAATGAAGGACTTTTGTTTTTTTTAATATTTACCATTCTTTTATCAATTCGATATTTTAGAAGAAAAAAACTAAAATTTTTTAAATTTTATGTTTTTGGGAGTATTATTCCATTGATCTTTATTTTTTGGTTTAAAACTCTTATTACTACCCAAAACGATTTGGTTTCCAGTTGGCATCAAACTTTTATTCAACTGGTTGATTGGCAGCGATATCAAACAATTTTCAGATTTTTATATCATATGCTTCTTAACTATTTTTCTCCGATATTGGTTTTATTATTTTTATTGATATTTTCCCGAAGATATATTTTCTTTAAAAAAATTGGATTTCTTACATTGTTTTTATTATGGTTGGGATACATTCTGGTTTATGTTATGAGTCCGGCAGGATTGGAATGGCATATACAAACTTCCATGGATCGTTTAATTACACAAATTTATCCGGCATTTCTCTTTTTGGCTTTAAAAAAACTTGCATGAAGCTATTGAAATAAAACTTCCTATATATTTAACGTTAGTTCGACATAAGAAAAATTATTTATTTTTAATAAACTTTTGATTTTGAATATGTTATATAAAAAATTTAAAGAAATATAATTTAATTAGCAAAAAAATGTATTTTGTTTCAAGCCAAAATCCAATAAATACACAATCTATTGCACTAATTTTTATTAAACTAACCCGTTAGTATAAGAAAAATTAGTTTGTATCTCACGCATTTATTGAATTTTTGTTTCGATTCTTTTATCGAACTCACGTTATTTAAATTTATTACAAAAAGATTTAAAGGAATTTTGTTTCAATTCTTAAATCGAACGCAGGTTAATTGTTTTTGGTTAATACAATTTGCTGATTGATTATTTCATTTTTTTTTAGAGTAAAATCAATGGTATTTCCAGAATAAGTATCGGTTCCATCCTCATAAGAAGCAGTTAAAAAATAAGTTCCTGCGGCAACTTCCGTAAAACTAACTTCACCATTCATATCTGTGCTTTTGGTTTCCAATTTTTGGTTGTTATCCGTTTTGTTTAAGGAAACTTTGATACCTTCAATTTTACCAATATTTAAAACCCTCGCAGTAACATTAATAACCCCTTGATCTTTTTCTTCTTTTTTACAAGACGAAAAAACAGTTAATACTAAAAAAATGCTTATTAGAATTTTGGTTGATTTCATGATTTTTCTTTTGTGTAAATATCTTTAATTTCTTTGACAATAAAAAATCCGTCGCTGCCTTTTTTTTGATATAGTGGCATTAACATAAAACCATTGGTCGGACTGCTTACGTTTTTATTCTTTTCTTGCGCTAGTATTTCGTTTTGTTCAATTCTCTTAAAATTATAATAACCCTCCTTCATTTTAAAAACTGAACTGTTTTCCAATTGATGCCGGTAGCTCAATTCTAAGTGATAAGGATATTTTTTTCCTTCATTTTGTAATCTTACTTGGGCTTTTTGAACTTCATTCCAATTGGAATCAATAACACCAATTGTGGCCAACATATGTAAAATGCCGGCAGACAGGTTTTCGGTTGCTTGTTGCGTTTGATGCGTACCTCCTTCTAAAACTACTCCTGTCACTCCTTGATTTCCTAAATATGTTATGGCAGTTCCGGGCAAACTTTCGGCAAGTTTTTCTATAAAAGGAATTTGAAACGAAGCGGCTAAATCCAAACTCTTCTTATTTCCCGAAGGAATACAAAAAATACCGCTTTGTGCAGAAAAAGTATGTAAATCCATAAAATAGCAATCCTCAAAATTGTTTTGACAGATTTTCTCAACTATTAAATGATGAAGTTCTTTGAGTTCTCGAATTTCGGAAATATTATTTTTTTCATCTAAAATATATGATTTTTTCCAAAGTCTGTTGAGATCTTTATCTAAGAAACGTTCACCTTTTTGCAATGCGGCAATATTTCCTTTTAGAAAATAAATACTTCCCTTTTTTATTACTTGTTGATTTTTTTTTAATAATTGAAGAGTGTGTTCTATGGCTTCAATACCAGAAGATTCATTTCCGTGCATTCCTCCCAAAATAATAACTTTGGGCATAGATGTCTTTTCAATGCTTTCAATAATATGTCTGTCTTTCATTGATCTTGATTCAAATGGAAATGCAAATATAAGAAATACAAAAAATTATTTGAAACGTTTAAATAATCTTTTGCTGAGTTGAAAAAAATCGGCCTCGGTAAGCATGCCGATAAGTTTGTTTTTTTGAATAACCGGGAGGGAACCGACTTTGATTTGATCCATGATTTCCATAGCTTCTTCAACCTTTTTGTTGGGTTCAATGGTTTTGGGTTTTTGGATCATAATATCTTTTACCTTAAAATCTTTTAGACTTTCATCATCAGTCATTTTTCTCAAGGTTCTCAGAACATTTCTTGAAGTAATCAAACCGACAAAATTACCTTTGTTATTTTCTACCGGCACATAACGGATTTTTGCCCAATCCATCATATCAGCTACAAATTCTACGATATCATCGGGTTGAACGGTAAGGATATCGGTTTGCATGACTTCTTCTACCAATAAATCAGAAGGTTTCCAATGCGGAAGATCATTTAACTCGGGTATTTTCCATTGGTGAATGGGTATCTCTTCTTTTTGATTTTCGATGGTTTTTTCAGTAATTAAGCTTAGAATTTCCTCCTTGGAAGCTTTTTCTTGAAATTCTTTGAAGGTATTCAACATCCAATGACTTCCGGTAGTTTCTTTTGTAATACGTTCTTCTATGATTTCTAAATATTTGTCAATATCATTTTTGTTTATATTTTTGCTTTGAAGTCCTTCTTTAGCAATTGGTAATAACTCTTTTAGTATCAATTCTTTAATTGGAATACGTTTGTGGTGAAACCAAGTGAAATTTTTGGCAATTCCACTCCTGGCAGCAGCAAAGAAATTGTCTTTAGCTTCATCAAAAAGCATATATTTTGTAATATCATCCAATTGGTTGCTGTATCCTTCCATCAATCCCAGCCAAAAGGCGGTATTTGCCATTTCATCAATTACGGTAGGTCCGGCAGGGAACATGCGTGCTTCTATTCTTAAATGAGGTTTTCCGTTTCCGGAAATTCCATAAACAGGTCTGTTCCAACGATATACTGTAGAATTATGAACGGTTAATGCTTTTAAAATAGGTGTTTTTCCTTGACGAACCATTTCCAAACTATCTTCTTCAAAATCTGCACCCAGAAGTACACGGTAACGCAAGATATCTTCGCGGAATAAATCCAATACCGAATTTTTTACCCAATCGGTTCCAAAAGTTACTCTGGGATGATGTTCACGAATATGCTCAGTGGAAACTCGGGTATCAATTGCTTGCTGAAAAAGTGCGATACGTGTTTCTCTCCACAATCTTTTTCCGAATAATAAAGGGGCATTAACGGCAGTAGCCAATACCGGACCGGCAATGGCTTGTGCGATATTATATTTTTTTACAAAATCATCCGGATCTACTTGCAAGTGAACTTGAAAACCTGTATTGGCAGCTTCAATCATTCCGCTGTCCAGTTTGATATTTAATTCGTCTAAACCATAGATGTTGATCAAAAATTCTTCTCCTCTCATCTGTCTAAGAGAATCCATTAAAGCATAATAACGATCAATAGGAGTAATATTATCTCTACTGACATCAAATTTTCTAATAGTGGGAAGAATTCCTGTAAGAATGATGTCTCCGTGATGTTTTTGAGCAATATTTCTTATTGTGTCCAAATCCTCCACAATTTCTTCTTCCATTTTTGAAATGGCATCTCCTTCAAAATTTTGTGGA
Organism: Flavobacteriales bacterium; assembly: GCA_026983815.1. Taxonomy (GTDB): domain Bacteria; phylum Bacteroidota; class Bacteroidia; order Flavobacteriales; family Flavobacteriaceae; genus JALSPZ01. The sequence continues at coordinate 5,342 of JALSTJ010000016.1, read as the reverse complement.
GAAGCATTGGTTTCCAAATTAAATTTTGCCAATTCCGGACTTAGATTATCCATTTGGGCCTCTTCCAAAATTTTGAGATTTATCGGATAAGGTTTATAATTTTTATCAACCAGACAAAATTCTTGTTCAGCCCCAATTTTATAGATACCACTTTCAAATTTTTCTTCATCCAACATTTTTTCCAAAGCTTGAACATCTCTTAATAAATGTCTGGTAAATTCCCGCAATTCTTTTTCGGAATTACCCATTTTCACATTGAAATCTCCCATTTTTTCAGATTTTTGTTAATAGCATATAACAAATGTATTTAAAGATTTTTATCTATATTAAAATAATGATAGTAATTGCTAAAAAATATATATTTATTACTAAAAAGCTGCTATTGATAATAATTTTTTAAAAAAATTAACATTTGAATACGATTTAGAATGATTAAATGTTATGTGTTTGTTAATTTTTGCTTGAATTTGAGAAAAAATTCCTTAAAAAAATTTTACCGTATCTTTGAAAATAAAAAAATGAAGGGACAACAAACGGTTTTATATTTAATGGGTTTATTGATTTTTTTTCTTGTCATTATACTTTTGCTGCAGATGTTCGGGATCTTGTAGTATCTAAAAAAGCCCCTTAAAAAATAAGGAGCTTTACCAACCAAAACTACTAATACGCTGCTAAAAACGCATAGTATATTTTAAATTAAATGCAATACCGGGGATTTTGGATGAAAATATTTCCGGTTTTGCTTTGTAATTTTTATAAAAAAGTTCTTGTTTGTCATTCAAAATATTTTTTATTCCCAAACTTATATTGGATTTTTTTCCAACTTTTTTTATCAAGTTAAAATTCAAACTGTTAAAAGGTTTGGAATAAATATCCGGAGCTCCTCCTCCAACTCTTTCCAATGTTTCGCCCTGGGTATTATAAGACAAAGTGCTTGTCAAACCCATTTTTTTGTTATCATAAACCAAGCCTGCATTAATAAGATATGGTGCTTGGCCTTGCAGTGCTCTTGTTTTACTTACCGTTTCTCCTGTTCTTGCCGTATTCAATCGGAGTTTATATTCTTCGTCATACATTTCCATTTGAGAATTGATATAGGAAGCATTTAAGTTAATCTTAAAGTTTTTTAATTTATTTGAAACAAAATCCAATTGTTTTCTTACTTCCAATTCTATTCCGTAAACATTGGCATTTCCTAAATTTCTGGGCGTATAATTATTGGGCGCTGATGCGTAGAGTGCCAATTCTATTGGGTCTTTAAAATGTTTATAAAACGGATTTACGGCAAACATATCGGTTTTCTTTCCATAATATTCGTATCTAAAATCCAGATTTTGAATATAGGAAGGTTTTAAAAATATGTTTCCGATAAATGTCGAGTTGGACAACGGGTCGTAAATCTCCGCAATGGAAGCTTCTTTAAATGAAGGTCTTGCGGTAGTTCGTGCATAAGAAAAACGCAAATTGGTACGATCGGATAACTTATAAGTCAAATTAACCGACGGAAAAAAATCCAATTTGTTTAAAACTTCATCGTTATCAAATTTTAAATCGCCCATAATATTTTGACCCGTATATAACAACATATATTTTTCCAATCTTATTCCCATTACGGTTTTTAATTTGGAATTAATATTATAAACCGCCGAAATATAGCCGCCTAAATTTATTTGTTTAGCATTAAACAAATTGGATTGGTTATAAACGGATTGATTTAAAATATAAGTTCCTTGGTTAGTATCCGGCGTCCACACATTATTTGTTTCCAATAATTCGTTAGCGTTTCCGGTCAAAGGAATATTGCCTTTTAGTCCCAATTGATATTGGTAAATTCCATAATCCCGAATCTTGTAAGTGCTTGACAAACCGGCAAGTAAACGGTTTTTGTTTTTAAGTTTTTTCTTAAAATCTATTTTGGCTACATAATTGTTTTCCGTCAGATTACGCCAAATTCTTCTGGGTTGATTGTTCTGCAAAATTGTGTATTGATTGTTATCAAAGCGATAAGGGGTCGAACGCACATCTTTATCATAAATTCCCGAGTGTGTATAAGACAATTTCCAGTCTATTTTATATTTTTTTTCCGGTTGAAAATGTATTCCGTTAAATAGTAAATTGGTAATATTTCTTTGCGTGTAAGCCAAATAGCTTTTCTTGAAAACGACAAAATCAGAACCGTGAACATCTTGCCAGAACAAACCGGCATCTTTTTCGCCATTTCGAATATGTAATATGTTGAATTTGTATTTGCTTTTTTTGGTTTTATAGGTAATTCCTCCCAAAGCATTCAGAATAATATTGGTTACTCCCAAACTTCCCGTTTGATTCATAGTGGATTCCAGTTGATAAGTATCTTTATCGGGATATTTTTCATACGTATTATTGATTAAATTTTCATAAAACTTATAGGTGGTTTTGTAAGAAAAACTTGTAATATACCCCAAGCTATTTCCTTTATTTCCAATATCAAAACGATTGCCGGTATAAAAAGAAAAATTATAATTGGGCAAGCTTTGTTTTTGTAAAGGCGCCAATTGCGGGTCAAATTTCTTTGTTATTTCCGTAAGTTTCGGATTGTTATCAAAAGTATAAGGAATTTGTTCATTTAAAGAAATGGGAACATCATAAGTCCCATCATCAAGTGCTAAAAAATCCGTTTTGGAACCCTTAAAAGTCAAAAAATCATTATTGAAATTCATCTCGGGATTAACCCCTATTCCCACCGAAAAAGAAGTTTGCCTGTTTGCTGGAAAATCTTTGGTTGTCATATTTACTACACCACCGGTAAAATCAGCGGGAAGATCTGCCGTAAAGGTTTTATAAACCAAAATGTTTTGAAGGATGGAAGTCGGGAATAAATCCATTTGAATAGTGTTTCGGTCGGGATCCAAACCGGGAATATCTATTTTGTTCAAGATAGTTTTTGTGTAGCGGTCTCCCAGACCTCTTACGTAAACATATTTTCCGCTTTGAACACTTACGCCTACAATTTTTTTTACAGCGGAAGCCAAATTTCCAACGCCGGAAGTTCTAAAAGTTTGAGCCGAAAGCCCATCTACAATGGACAAGGATTTCTTTTGCAATGCCAAAACCGAGCGTTCCGTGTTTTTTCGTTTAACACTTTTAATTACCACCTCGTTCAATACTTGCTTGGCTTCGTGCATTTCAACGACTATATGCAAACTTTTTCCTCCTTTTACTTCTATAATTTTTTCTACGGGTTCATATCCCATAGTTTTAAATTCCAACTTATATTTTCCATCCGGCAGTTTCAAATAAAAAATGCCATCAAAGTCTGTTGAAGTTCCTGTTTTTAAATCGGTTACCACCACATTTACCAATGCCAAAGGTTCGTTATTGGTGGCATCTACTACTTTTCCCGTAATTATATTTTGCCCATTGATTGCAAATACTTGTGAATAAAGGAAATATAAAATAAATAAAATTTTTGTTTTCATAAATTTTTTGTTTTGGTTGGTTTGGTTTTTTTATGAAATTATTTTGTAAATAAAATCAAACAGCCCCTGATGGAAAGAGACTGTTTGATTTCACACAAACTAACAATTTAGAAAGCATTTTTATGTTTGGCGTAAGTCCAATTAAATTGATTCAAGTCTGCACCGACTGTTTGCGAACCTTGTTGAACGGGATTTATAAAACTAGCATCTTCAAAGTTAGGAGCTGGAATATTTGTATGATTATCAGGCAAATCAGTTTTATTAACACCGGCAGGTAAAGCTATTTGCCAATTTTGAAATACCAACACATTATTATTATAATTTTGAGCGGTTTCATCATGTTTCAAACGGATTTTAGCACCGGAAGGAAAACCATAAGCATAAATGTCTTGAACGGTTCCTATGGCACCGTGACGAAAATCGGCATATTTATTTAGGTTACTACTAAATCCGATAAGCGTAACATTAGACATTTGAAAAGGCAATTGCAAAGAACCTTCGCCTCCGTCTATTTCCAAACCGCTATCGGAATTAGCTCCTTTGATAACAACGGAATTGGTAATTTCTCCGTGATAAGCTTGGTCGATATCCAAACCGTCATCGTTACAAGCAAAAATCAATAGTTCCGATTCGTGAACAGCGCCACCGAAATGCTCAATACCGTCATCTTTGTTTCCAACGATTTCTATATGATGAATTTCCGTTCCGCTTCCAACACAACCCAATGAAAGTCCGTTAATTTCGTTGCCGGCACCGATTTCGGATCCTCCGTGACGAATGGATACATATTTAAAAACACCTGAATTGTCGGCATCGTCATTTCCACCGTATTTTCCATTGGGGTCGGATGCGGGAATACCTTCGATTGAAAATTCGTTTACATCGTTTTCAAAAGAACCTTTGGCTTTTCCCAAAATGATAACCCCTCCCCAAAGTCCGTTATCATCTTCGGAAAGATTGGTTCCGAATTTTTGACCTACATCAATATTATCAGCTTCTGCCGTAAAAACAATTGGATTGGCTTCTGTTCCGTTGGCAAATATTTTTCCTCCTCTTGCTACAATCAATACGGAAGCATCAGCACCCGAACCGGGTTTTCCTTTGATAATGGTTCCGGGTTCGATGGTCAATTTTTTTCCATCGGGAACTACAAAACGTTTATCGATAAACCATATTTTATCAGCTGTCAAAGTTTTGTCGGCACTTAAAACGCCTGTTAATACCGTGTTTTCTTCTTCGGGTTGATCATCATCTTTGTTTTTATCTTTTTTACAAGATACGGTCAATAAGCTTAAACTAAAAGCCATTAAAAGAATTAAATTGATTTTTGCTTTCATTATTTTTGTTTTTTGATTACAAGGCAAAACTAAACGGGGAAGTTTAAGTTAAGTTTAGTCTTATATTAAATTTTGTTTAACTTATGTTTAAAAAATTAATATAAACTTCATATAAAACAAGTATGATAATATTGAATTAATAATATTTTTGTAAAAAAATCATAATGTCTGAACAAATTACCATATTAATTGTTGATGACGAACCGGATATTTTGGAGTTCTTAAAGTATAATTTTGAACAAAAAGATTATAATGTGCTTACCGCCAAAAACGGTTTAAAAGCGATAAAACTAGCAAAAAAACACTTGCCGGAAATTATTATTTTGGATATTATGATGCCCAAACTGGACGGTTTGGAAACCTGTCGTATTTTGCGGGAAAATAAAAAGATGGATAATACATATATTTTATTTTTAACCGCTAAAAATGATGATGCTACCGAAATAGCCGGTTTTGAAGCCGGCGGCGATGACTTCATCAGTAAACCTATTCGTATTCGAACACTTATGGCAAGAGTGGAAGCCCTACTGAACAGAAGGAACAAGAC
>JALSTJ010000015.1 GCA_026983815.1 Flavobacteriales bacterium | reverse complement strand
GAAAAAATCACTTTTACACCTATTTTCTTGTATTACGTTGTCAAAACCATTAAAGATTATCCAATGGTAAACGTGCAAGTGGACGGCGATAAAATTATCAAAAAGAAACATATCAACTTGGGAATGGCGGTGGCTTTGCCCAACGGAAATTTGATAGTTCCCGTGATAAAAGATGCCGATAATTTGAGTTTAAAAGGAATGGTAAAAGCCGTAAACGATTTGGCCAAAAGAGCAAGAGAAAACAAACTCAAACCCGATGAAATCACCGGCGGAACTTATACCGTAACCAATATCGGTTCGTTTGGGAACATTGCCGGAAGTGCCATTATCAATCAGCCGCAAGTTGCCATTATGGCTCTGGGTGCCATACGCAAGATGCCCGCCGTAATTGAAACGCCCGAAGGAGATATGATCGGTATCCGTCAAAAAATGATTTTATCCCATTCCTACGATCATCGAGTAGTGGACGGAATGCTCGGTGGATTATTTGCCAAACGATTGGCTGAATATTTGGAAGGATTTGATGGGGAAGGGTTGTTGTAATTATAAATTTAATATTATGAAAAATATAGAAAAATACATCCGCAACGTCAAAGATTTTCCAAAACCCGGAATTATCTTTAAAGACATCACGCCCCTACTCGCCGACCCCGAAGCGATGAAAATGACTTTGGAAGAACTTTTGAAAATGGTTCCGAAAGATGTGGATAAAGTCATCGGGATTGAAGCACGCGGTTTTTTCTTTGGCACTTTATTGGCAGAACATCTGAATGCAGGATTTGTTCCGGTGCGTAAACCCAACAAATTACCCTACCAAGTGCATAGCGAAACCTACGATTTGGAATACGGAACAGACTCGTTGGAAATGCACATCGATGCTATAAAACCCGGCGAAAAAGTCCTTATCCACGACGATGTTTTAGCCACCGGCGGAACAGCGGAAGCCGTAGCCAAATTGGTCGAAAAATCCGGTGGAAAAGTGGTGATGCTTAACTTTTTAATTGAATTGGAATTCCTAAAAGGGCGCGATAAATTAAAAAATTATAAAATTAGTAGTTTGTTGAAATATTAGACCAAAAAAACCGGCTATTAGCCGGTTTTTTTATTTTAATGATAAATTATTCTTCCTCTTTATTTTGCTTAATCAATTCCTCTTGAACATTTTGAGGAACTAATTCATATCCGACAAATTCAGAAGTAAAACTTCCACGTCCTTGTGTAAGCGAACGTAGCGTTGTAGAATAGCGATACATTTCGGCAAGTGGTACTCGAGCTTTAATTTTTTGATATTTTCCGGCACCTTCCATTCCCATAATAATCGCTCTACGACTTTGTAAATCGGTCATAACTGCTCCCATCATTTCTTCGGGCATTTTGACGTTAACTTCTTGAATCGGTTCCAATAGTTTGGGACTAGCATCCAAGAAAGCTTGCTTGAAGGCATTAGCACCTGCTATTTTAAAGGAAATATCATTGGAATCTACCGGATGCATTTTTCCATCGTAAACTATCACACGAATATCTCTTGCAGGGGAATCGGTTAAAGGACCGCTTTCCATAACTTCCAAAATTCCTTTTTTGATAGAAGGTAAATAACGTGCATCAATTACCCCTCCAACAATTGAGTTGATAAATTGCAAAGTTCCACCCCAAGGAAGTTCTTCTTCTTCTTTTCCACGAATGGGAAATCCATCGGGATCAGGCATGCCTTCATAATAAGGTTCGATTTTAAGATGAACTTCTCCAAATTGTCCTGCCCCACCCGATTGTTTTTTATGACGATAAGACGATGATGCTGAACGTTGGATGGTTTCACGATAGGAAATTTTAGGTTTAACAAATTCAGCTTTGATACCATATTCTTTTTGCAACATCCAATCCACAATAGCTAAATGCAATTCACCTTGACAACCCAAGATTTGTTGTTTCATTTCTTTATCATATTCAATTACCACCGTAGGATCTTGACTATGAATACGTTTTAAAGCATCTTGAAGTTTTTCTTCGTCATTTTTATTGGCTGCTTTTACTGCTTTTCTAATACGAGGGGCTGGAAATTGAATAGGTTTGAAAGATATCTTATGTTCGGGATGATGCAATGTGTCGCTGGTTTCAGTAGATTTTAGTTTTATTACCGCACCAATATCTCCCGCTACTAATTCCTCCACTTGTTCTCTTTGTTTACCATTTATTATGTATAATTGTCCCAAATTTTCCATCTCACCTGTTCTGCTGTTTTGTAATTTATCACCGGTTTTGATTTTTCCTGATTTTACTTTAAAATAAGTAATTTTTCCAACATTGGGTTCATATTTTGTTTTAAATACAAATAGCGAAGGATTTGTATTTGGATCAGGATTGATAATTTCACCTTCCAAACTTTGTTCAGCCGGCATATCTTGTGCCGAAGGTGTTACATTATCGATAAATCCCATTAAACGTCCGCTACCCATATCATTCAAGGCAGACATCACAAAAACAGGGAATAATTCCAAATTTAACATTCCTTTTTTGATTCCAGCTTTCATTTCATCTTCATTCAAAGTTCCTTTGTCAAAATACAATTCCATCAATTCTTCATCATTTTCGGCAGCTTTTTCAACCAATTCATTGTGAAGTTGGTCAGCTTGTTCTTTTAACTCGTCGGGAATTTCGTGTTTTTCGGGTTTTCCACCTTCGGGACCGAAAACATACATTTTCATCTTTAAGACATCTACAATAGCTTGACGCCCATCGGGAGTTTTATATGGAAACTGAATTTTTACGGCATTTTTTCCTGCCAATTCAAGAATACTAGCATATGCTTCATCAAAATTGAAATCGGGATGGTCTATTTGGTTAATCACGAAAACAGTTGGACGATTAAAACGGTCGATATAATTCCAAATAATCTCGGTTCCAACTTCTGCTCCGTGGACACCATTTATTACCATCAAAGCGGTTTCGGAGACTCTCATTGAAGATATTACTTCACCGATAAAATCATCCAATCCCGGTGTATCGATAATATTTATTTTATAATTACGCCATTCCGTATGCAAAGGAGTAGCAAAAATAGAAGTTTGTCTTTCTTTTTCGATATCTGTAAAATCCGATACGGTATTTTTTGCTTCTACGGTTCCTCTTCGATTTAATAAACCGGCTTCAAATAACATAGTTTCGGCAAGAGTGGTCTTGCCGCTACCGTGGGCTCCAACGAAGGCAACATTTTTGATGTGTTTATCGTCATAAATTTTCATAGTTATAAGATTTTATAGTTAAATTGGTTTTAAAGATAATAAATTTTTAATAAAATTAACTGATAAAAAACAAAAAAGCCGGACATATAGCCCGGCAATTATAAAAAAATAATGAAGTTTAGAATAATTTCAAATCATCCAAAACTTTCATAACCGATTTTACGTGTTCAGCCGATTGATTAAGCAAAGCTTGTTCTTCATCATTTAATTGAATTTCCACAATTTCTTCCACCCCGTTATAACCTAATTTCACCGGTACTCCCAAGGCAACATCTTTTTGTCCGTATTCACCATTGAGCATTACACAAACAGGCATTACACGATGAGAATTCAAAATAACCGCTTCAACCATTTGAGCAGCAGCAGCCCCCGGAGCATACCAAGCGGAAGTTCCTAATAATTTTACTATCTCTCCACCACCTTTTTTAGTTCGTTCCACCAATTCTTGAATCTTATCGGCAGGCATCAAATCGGGTAAAGGTAATCCCGAAACACTGGTCAAACGAGGAAGCGGAACCATTGTATCACCGTGACCACCCAATAACATTGCATTTACATCTTTGGGCGATACATTGAGTTCTTCGGCAATAAATGCTTCAAAACGTCCGGTATCCAAAACTCCAGCCATACCGAAAACTTGTGTTCTGGGTAATCCGGTTGCCAACAATGCGGTATAAGTCATAACATCCAAAGGATTGGCTACAATGATAAATTTGGCATTGGGAGAATATTCATAAGCTTTTTGAGAAACTTCTTTCATAATTTTGGCATTGATACCAATTAAATCATCACGGCTCATACCGGGTTTTCTGGGAACTCCGGAAGTGATTACAACTACATCCGAATCGGCTGTTTTTGAATAATCATTGGTATATCCTTTGACTCTGGTATCAAAATATTCAATATGAGAAGATTCCCATATATCCAAAGCTTTACCTTCGGCAAAATTTGGTTTAATATCGATTAAAACCACTTCATTGACAATATTTTTTTTAGCGACAACATCCGCTACGGTAGCCCCTACATTTCCGGCACCAATTATGGTTACTTTTTTATTCATAACAATTGAATTTTAATATTTTTAAACATTTCAAATTTAATGAAAACAAATGAAGAAATTGCTGATTTTTGACATTATTTTTATTAATTAATCCTTAATTAGCTTTTTTGATAGAACGATAATGATACTTGATATCCATCTTCTTGCAAATAGGATAAAATATTTCGTATCTTTGCAACTCATCAAAAATTGAAATTATGAGTGAAAACAGAGAACACATTCAAGTCTTAATTTTGGGTTCAGGACCCGCCGGATATACCGCAGGAATATATGCTGCCAGAGCCGGATTCAAGCCGGTTATTTATACCGGTATGGAAATGGGCGGTCAATTAACAACTACCACAGATGTTGAAAACTATCCCGGATTTCCCGAAGGTATTCAAGGTCCCGAGCTTATGGAAAGAATGAAAAAACAAGCCGAACGTTTCGGTACCGAAGTTCGTTTTGGTATGGCTACGGGAGTTCAATTGGCTGATAAAAAAGGAGAAAAACATATCGTAACGATTGACAATAATAAAGAAGTAACTGCCGATACGGTGATTATTGCCACCGGTGCGTCGGCTAAATACCTCGGTTTGGAAAGCGAACAACGTTTGCGAGGAGGTGGAGTTTCGGCTTGTGCTACTTGCGACGGATTTTTCTATAAAGGTTTAACCGTAGGTGTTGTCGGTGGTGGCGATGTTGCAGCGGAAGAAGCCAGCTATTTGGCAGGATTGGCAAAAAAAGTTTATATGTTTGTGAGAAGAGACAAAATGCGTGCTTCCAAAGCAATGCAAAACCGTGTGCAACGTATAGAAAACATTGAAATTCTTTGGAATACGGAAGTAGATGAAGTTTTGGGAGATAAAGTTGTAGAAGGTGTTCGAGTGGTTAATAATAAAACCGGGGAGAAAAAAGATATTCCTTTGGAAGGACTTTTTATTGCCATTGGTCATACACCCAATAC
>JALSTJ010000014.1 GCA_026983815.1 Flavobacteriales bacterium | reverse complement strand
TCGATTGAAAATTCCGGTGTTTGTGGTTAGATCATAAGTTTACAGAACCTGTCCCAACCCAAAAAATACAGCGAACAAAAATGTTGCAATAGCCAATTTTTTTAATTCGGGGTCAAAGTCTTTGGGGTTTTGGACCAAGAGCACTTTTACGGTGTGTTTCAGTATCAAAATATAGGGAAGAATAAAAATCCATTGCCAAGGACTTTTGTAATGATGATAATTGTATGCTTGCGCCAAAAATAAGGGTAAAATAGTAAGGATCACGTGATATTTTTTGGCATTTTCCAATCCTATTTTGACCGGAATGGTTTTTTTTCCGGATAATTTATCGGATGCCAAGTCGCGCATATTGTTAAGATTTAGCACACCCATACTCAAAAATCCGATACTCAATGCCGGAAAAATCAGAGTCCAATCAGGCTGCTGAGCATAGAGATAATATCCACCGATAACAGACACTAAACCAAAGAAAATCAAGACAAATATATCGCCCATACCGAAATATCCATAAGCACGTTTTCCTACCGTATATTTTATAGCGGATACAATGGAAGCAATTCCCAACAGCAAGTAAATTAATATGATTTTCCAATGTTCAAAACCAAAAGCTGTTAGAACCAGCCATAAGGCAAAAACAAAAGACAAAACCGCTGTCAAGATAATGGCTTTTTTCATTTGCGACGGACTTATTTGTCCCGATTGCAAGGCACGTTCGGGACCGATACGGTTTTCATTATCCGTTCCTTTGACTCCATCGCCGTAATCATTGGCAAAATTGGATAAAACCTGAAAAAGTATGGCAGTTATGATGGATAGAATGAAAATTGTCCAATTGAAATACCTGTCGGCAGCGGCAAGCAATCCTGCCAAAATTATTCCTGCCAACGACAAGGGCAAAGTTCGTAATCTTGCGGCTTGTATCCAGATTTTAATCATTTTTTTGATTTTTTAGGAATTCAATAGCCTCTTGTAAATCATCTTGTGTATCGATACCGAAATTGATATGCTCGGTTGCTACCATTTTAATGGAAAAACCATTTTCCAAAAACCGGAGATTTTCCAGTTTTTCAATTTTTTCGAGTGAGGATTCTTGTAGTCGGGCAATTTTTATCAATGCGGATTTTCTAAAAGCATAAACACCGATATGTTTGTAAGCTTCTTGAAATCGGTTATTTCGCGGATAGGGAATGGGTGCGCGTGAAAAGTATAAGGCAAAATTATTTTTGTCAAAAACCACTTTTACATTGTTGGGATTGTTAAACTGATTTTCATCCTTTATTTTTATCATCAACGAAGCAATATCAATAGCGGATGAACTATCATTTTTAAAAACTTCTATTAGTGAAGCCAGTTGCTCCGGGTCTATAAAAGGTTCGTCTCCTTGAATATTGATAAAAATGTCGGCATCTATATTTGGAGCAAACTCGGCAATCCGGTCAGTTCCGCTGGGATGATTTTTTCGGCTCATCAATGCCTTGCCACCGGAATTTTGAATTTCATTGAAAATATCCTGATGGTCGGTAATAACGTAAACTTCCTGAAACAGATGACTATTAACGGCTGCTTCATAGGTGCGTAAAATGACACTTTTTCCGTTTAAATCTTTTAGCAATTTTCCGGGAAAACGCTCAGAAGCATAACGGGCGGGAATAAGCGCTACGACTTTCATTGTGCCGAATATTTATCCAAAATTTTATGAACTTGTCCACTGTTCCAATCGGCGGCACCGGTTTTTCTGACGACAATTTCTCCTTTTTTATTGATGATATAGGTCGTCGGGATGCTGGACGATTGTAATTGCGAAGGCATATCGGATTGCATAAAATATACCGGAAGCTCCTGAAAATCATTTTTTTGTAGAAAAGCTTTAACCTTTTCGGGTTTGTCGTGTGCTACGAATAGAAATACAATTTCCGGTTGGTTTTTATATTGTTCATAGAGTCTTTTGAGACTGGGAAGTTCCGCTACACAAGGCGGACACCAAGTTGCCCAATTGTTGATGACAATTACTTTTCCTTTATATTGATTGAGGTTGGTCAATCGGTTTTGATTATCGACCAGTTGCCAATTGTAGGTTTGTAATTGCATTCGGTCTTCGGGGTTGATTTCCAGGTTTTCGATACGGGAAGTAACGAAAGATACTCCTTTGATGAGTAAAGCCCGCAAAGGCATTCCCGCCGGAGTAAACATAAAGAGTAACAGCCCGAAAAACAAAAGGTTTTTCCATTGTTTTTTGATAAAATCCATAAAATATGTTTGTATGCAAAAATAGAGATTTTATTTTGATATGTTAATAAATAACGCGCATTCGGCCTAAGAAAATAATATATTGTTATTGTAAATAATTGATTTTAAGCTTATTACTTAATATCTATAAGGAGCTTATTTTTAGTTAAGGAAAGATATATTGTTTTGAACCAAAATAAATTATTACAGATTTTTCCACTGCAAGCTTTCTAACAAAACTTTCACATCTTTTTGTAAATATTTTACTGCGGGATAAATGGAATCATAATTGGGCAAAGCATAAAAATATAATGAACCGTTGATGAAATGCCTTATGCTATCCGTTGCGTGAAATTGAATTTGAGAAGCGGCATTTCCGGTTACTAAATTCAGACTGCCAAAAACCCTTTTTTGGTCATTAACAAAATCTTTTCGTATAATTTCATCGGCTTTGACCGTATGTTCATAAGTAAATTTTTCGGCATCACGAAGCAAAGAATCCAAGTTGTTGCGAACGGGAAAATAAGTCATATAGATTTTGGCTTTCATTTTCGGATAAACCAAATTGAATTTTTTGTCATTGATTTTCTCCAAAACCGCATATTTGGATTTATCAAAGGAAAGGTATTTTAAATCTATTTTTTCATAAGTTGCTTTTGGATATTCCAAGCGCAATTGTGCTTTGGGTTTGGGTATCGGCTCTTGATCTGAACAAGAAAATATGAAAAAAGTTATCGTAAAAACTACTAAAATTCGGAATTTCATAAATATTTCAAAATTTGTGTCAAAATTAAGATTATTATTCGGTTTGCAAAATTATAAATAAGAATTTGTAACAAATATTAAAATTATTCGTATTTTTATAAAATAACAAAAACATTAAAAACTATGCAAGTATTTTTACCAATTCTCATTTTTTTAGGAATTATTTTATTAGCCACCGGCTTATTTATTGTCAAACAACAAACAGCCGTTGTAGTGGAGCGTTTGGGAAAATTTCATTCGGTGCGATTTGCCGGTTTGAATTTTAAAATTCCGTTAATCGATACCAAATCCCGACCGATAAATTTACGTATTCAGCAGTTGGACGTTATTGTGGAAACCAAAACCAAAGACGATGTATTTGTTCACTTGAAAGTTTCTACACAATTCCAAATTCCCAAAGATCGTGTGAAAGATGCTTACTATAAATTGGAAGATCCTGCGGCACAAATTACTTCCTACATTTTTGATGTAGTAAGAGCCGAAGTCCCCAAAATGCGTCTGGACGATGTTTTTGAAAAGAAAGATGATATTGCCATTGCCATCAAAAGTGAATTAAACGATGCAATGATTGAATACGGATACAATATCATCAAAACTTTGGTAACGGATATTGACCCCGATTCGCAAGTAAAAGCCGCAATGAACCGTATCAATGCCGCCGAACGTGAAAAAGTCGCCGCACAATACGAAGGAGATGCGCAACGTATTTTGATAGTGGAAAGAGCCAAAGCCGAAGCCGAAAGCAAACGTTTGCAAGGTAAAGGTATCGCTGACCAAAGACGTGAAATTGCCCGAGGTTTGGAAGAGTCCGTCGATGTGTTGAATAGAGCGGGTATCAATCCGCAAGAAGCCTCGGCGCTTATCGTAATTACACAACATTATGATACGTTGCAAGCCATTGGTCAAGATACCAAATCCAATTTGATATTGTTACCCAACAATCCGAATGCCGCCAGCGAAATGCTTAACGATATGGTGGTATCTTTGGTAGCGGCTAATAAAATCAGTGAAGCGGATAAGAAAGAAAAAGAGGAGGAAGAGTAAAATGTTTGTATTAGGAATAAGCTAGTGCTAATTCTAAAAAACATTAAATGGAAGAAATATTACCCATCGAATCAGTTCAAGAAAGAGATGTTGATTTAATACTTCTTGAAGAATTAAATGTTGAAAACACTTTTTGTGAATGGTTAATTGATGAATTGAATTTACCAAAACTAACAAAAAACCAAGGAGCTTGGAGAAGTATAACAGATTTTGGATTAGGTGAAACAGATATATTATTTTCTTATCTATCGGAAAATAAAAAAATATATCTATTAATAGAAAACAAACTTGATGCATCATTCCAAGATAAACAATTTGAAAGATATTTAAAGCGTGCTAAAAATTATATTAAAAATGGAAAATGCGATTTAGCTTTTGTTATTTTAATTGCACCCAAATTGTATTGTGAAAATCAAAATGAATTTGAAAATTATATAAGTTATGAACAGATAGCAAATCAATTAGAATATTTAGGATCAAAAAGAAATTTATTTAAAAGTAAATTGCTAAAAATTGCTTCTGAAAAATTAAGACGAGGTTATACACCAATTAATTCATTGCCAGTTCAAAAATTTTGGCATTCTTATTGGAGTTTTAAAGAAAAATATTTTCCTAATTTACGTATGAAGAAACCGGGTATTGTTCCTGCTGAAAGTGATTGGCCAATGTTGTATGACGACGAGTTAAAAGGAATAGTATTTTATCATAAATTAACACAAGGGAACATTGATGCAACATTTAAAGGATTTTCATTTGAAACTGAAAAAAGAATAAAAGAAAATTTGCCTAAGGATGGAACTTTTATAAAACATAAAAGAAATTTTTCAATTAGATACTATACAGAAAAATGTGACAGGACTAAAAATTTTAAAACTCAAAAAGAAAATGTAATGAAAGGCTTAAAAAAAATGGACCAATTAAGAATATGGTTAAGAGAAAATAAGAAAAACTGGTTAGAATAACTTATTTAGTTTAAGGAGAAATTAATCTATTTTTGCTACATTCAAGTAATACATTTGATTTACAAAAAAACCTGCTGAAATCGGCAGGTTTTCTTTATTACAAAATGAATGATTATATTTGCAAGAAGATAAATTGAATAATGACAAAATCCGATTTAAAAAAGCGAACAAGAGCCAGAGAGTCGTCCAAAGCAATTGAGCGGCTGTATATCACTATGAGACATTTGCTCAATCGTGGTTTTTACAAACCCTTGGGGGTTTCGGGAA
>JALSTJ010000013.1 GCA_026983815.1 Flavobacteriales bacterium | reverse complement strand
TTTTACGGGAATTTGTAACAATAAATCTCCGTTTTGCAAAGAGTTGTCAAAATGCTTGTTGATGACGCTTAACATTTTTTGATTGTCCCAAGTGCGAAAATCATTGTTGTCGGATGCTTCCGCTTGTGTATTTGTTATGTTTCGGTGATAATGACTTTGTAAATATTGCCAATACATTTGTGCCAAATAATTTTCCAAAATATTTTGGGCAGGCGGATTGTTTTCTTTGATTTCTTGGTTGAAAAGCGCCAAAATTTTGTCTTGCGGATTTTCATCAATTCTATTCATATATTTTCCGAGATACAATAAAGATTTCACAATCTGCGGGGCGTTGTGTTCTTTTTTGGCATTGGTATAAATAGCGGTTTTTACAAAATCCATAGCGGTTTTGGTCAAACCTTTATGTTCCAAAGAATCTACTTTTTTCCAAGCGTCTTTGTAGGAGTTGAAATGTAAAGAGTTCATTTGATTTTTTTTATTTAAAGAAAAGGTATCCTGTTTTTGAGTAGAACAAGAAAACATCAATAAAATAAGAAGAGCAAAAAGCTTTTTCATATGGATATAATATTTGAAGTAAATATATTAAAAATTGTAACATAAATTGTTCCAATAATAAAAAAATCAAAGAAAAATTTAAAAAATTATCAATTTTAATTTGATTGTGTTAATAAAATTAATTTAATTTGCAAAAAAATAAAATTGTACACCATTTAGAAACACGTTTACTGTATAGGAAAATTCGATAAAAATGATTAAATTTGTAGTGATTAATTAAATTATAGAATATGTTTAAAACGATAGAAATAAATCGCAAAAAGCTGACAATTATGGGGGTGCAATTTCCAAATTTAGAAACCTTGGAAAATACGGCAAATGCAATTGGGAGTAATATGTTTGAAGGTTTTGAACCTACTTCTAAAACCGTTGAAATAATTAGAGATTATATAATTGGAAAAATAACACTGTCTGAATTGATGAAATTTGCAAAGGAAAAATCGTATGTCTGATTCTTATAAATACGTTGACCCCGATTATACCTATACTGACCCGAAAACAGGAATACTCAGAAACCTAGCAGGCATACAAGACCGAGATGCTTTACTTTTTTTTGAAAGTGTAGCTGTTGCAAAACGCATACAAGAACTTTATGAAAATCCCATCAAGATAAATGGAATAGAAAGTCTTTTGATTATTCATAAACATTTGTTTCAAGACGTTTATTCTTGGGCAGGAAAAACAAGAAAGGTTGAAATAAGTAAAGCAGGCAAACAATTTTTTCCAACAACACATTTTGACAATGCTTTTCGCTTCATTGATACTTTAATTTCGGATTATAAAAACATATCTAAAAACGATAAATATAGATTAGCCGAGAAACTATCTGAAATATTGGATAGTGTAAATTACCTGCATCCTTTCAGAGAAGGAAACGGACGAACACAACGAGAATTTTTAAGATTATTAGCCTTGGAAAAGGAGTTAGTATTAAACCTGAATCCTCCTAACAATAAAAAGATTTACGACCAATATATGCAAGGAACAATAAATAGTGATGTGAAAGCCTTAACGAAATTGATTTTTGAACAAATCGAAACTAAAAGATAAAGAAAAAACGGTGTGCAACAAAAAACATACTGCATACCGTAATTAGTTGTAAATATGAAAGTTAATATACAAAATAACATTGTCGTAACCTGAAAATAAACGTTTCAAAATGCGGCACACAGCAAATTCAAATCGATATGAATAAAATACCTTTATTAGGAGAACCTTTTCCGCGAGCATCCCTTCAAACTACCCAAGGACCTATGACCTTGCCGGATGATTACGAAGGAAAATGGTTTGTATTGTTTAGCCATCCGGCTGATTTTACACCGGTTTGCACAACCGAATTTATTGCTTTTGCTAAAAAATATGAAAGTTTCCGTTTGATGAATATTGAATTGATAGGTCTTTCGGTCGATCAAAATTTTTCACACATCAAGTGGTTGGAAATGATTAAAGAAAAATTTCATATAGATATCCCATTTCCCGTTATTTCCGATACATCCGAAGGTGTTTCCAAGATTTTGGGAATGATTCATCCGGACAATGCCGGAAGTTCCACCGTAAGAGCCGTTTTTGTAGTGGACCCCGATGGTATTTTGCGTTTGATGTTTTATTATCCGCAAGAAATCGGACGGAATATGGATGAAATTTTACGTGCCATTAAAGCCATGATGGTTACGGATACTTATGATGTGGCAACCCCAGAAAATTGGCCGAACAATCAAATGCTAAACAGTAGTTTGATTTTGCCTCCTCCAAGTTCTATTGAAGAAGCCGAGCAGAGAATGAAAGAAGAAAACGGTTTCGATTGGTGGTTTTGCTATCGGGAATGGTTTAATAATTTTGATGAAATATAAATTATCAGCATATTATTTTGTTTTTCAATAAAAAAACATTATATTGCTATTGATAATAAAAATGAAAAAAACTTTATTTAAGCTTTTAATTAATCTAATTTTGTTTTAAGAAATTATAAAAAAGAAATATTATGGAAGAAATAACAAGAATGCCGCTTTTGGGAGAGAGATTTCCCCAAGTACAAGTTCAAACCACACACGGGGCAATGACCTTGCCTGATGATTATGAAGGAAAATGGTTTGTATTATTTAGTCATCCCGCAGATTTTACTCCGGTTTGTACTACCGAATTTGTTGCTTTTGCACAAAAATTTGATGAATTTAGAAGATTGGGAGTTGAGCTTATCGGCTTATCGGTTGATCAAGTCTTTTCACATATCAAATGGGTGGAATGGATCAAAGATAAATTAAATGTAGAAATTCCTTTCCCCGTGATTGCCGATAGTGCCGAAGGAGTTTCCAAAGCTTTGGGTATGATTCATCCGGGAAAATCCAGCAGCAATACCGTTCGTGCCGTATTTGTTGTGGATCCCAAGGGAAATATGCGTTTAATGATTTATTATCCGCAAGAAATCGGACGTAATGTAGATGAAATCATTCGTGCGGTTAAAGCCCTACAAACTTCCGATAGATTTGGCGTGGCAACCCCTGAAAATTGGCCGAACAACGATTTAATCGGCGATCACGTAATCGTTCCGCCGGCAACCGATGTACAAACAGCCGAACAAAGAAAAGGAAAAGACGGATGCTTCGATTGGTGGTTCTGTCATAAAGAATTATAATCCTAAATTTAAAATTCATTTAATTAACCCCGATTTTTCGGGGTTTTTTTATACCATTTTGTCATAAATAAGACAATTATTCATATTTTTTTTATAAAATCAGACGAAAAGGCATATTTTCAATAGCGGAATAAATTTTGTAAATTGTAGGATGAACTTAAAAAAAATAGACTATGAATTTTGATAAATTTACTATAAAATCACAAGAAGCGGTTCAAAAAGCCATGCAAATTGCACAAGGTTTGAGCAATCCGCAAATAGAAAATGCTCATCTATTGAAAGCTATTTTGGAAGTAGATGAGAATGTTACGCCTCATTTATTAAAAAAAATTGGCGTTGATGTTAATCTATTGAAACAAAAATTGGATAATTATATAAACTCCCTTCCGAAACAACAAGGAGGAAATGTTCAATTGTCAAGGACAGCATCCAAAACATTAACAGATGCTTTGAACTTGGCAGAGAAAATGAAAGATGATTATGTTTCCATAGAACATTTGTTGTTGGCTGTTTTGGATAGTGGTGACGATGCTTCCCGTATGTTGAAAGAAATGGGAGCAACAAAAAAAGCGTTGGAAGCAGCCATTCAAGAAATCAGAAAAGGCGGTCGGGTAACTTCCCAAAGTCAGGAAGATACTTATCAAGCATTGGAGAAATATGCCATTAATTTGACCAAATTGGCAAGGGAAGGAAAGTTGGACCCCGTAATCGGTCGTGATAAGGAAATCCGAAGGGTATTACAAATTTTATCCCGAAGAACCAAGAACAATCCGATATTGGTAGGAGAACCCGGAACGGGAAAAACAGCGATTGTTGAAGGGTTGGCTCATCGTATTGCCAAAGGAGATGTTCCTGAAAATCTGAAAGACAAACAAATCTATTCTTTGGATATGGGAGCGCTTATGGCAGGCGCCAAATACAAAGGAGAATTTGAAGAACGATTGAAATCCGTTGTAAATGAAGTAAAAAAATCCGAAGGAGATATTATTTTGTTTATCGATGAAATTCATACCTTGGTAGGCGCCGGCGGCGGTCAAGGCGCTATGGATGCCGCCAATATTTTAAAACCTGCATTGGCTCGTGGTGAATTGAGAACCATCGGTGCAACTACTTTGGATGAATATCAAAAACATTTTGAAAAAGATAAAGCACTCGAAAGACGTTTCCAAAAAGTAATGGTGGATGAACCCGATATTGAATCCTCCATATCCATTTTGCGTGGAATCAAAGATAAATATGAACAACATCATAAGGTTCGTATCAAGGATGACGCTATAATCAATGCGGTGGAATTGTCCAAACGTTATATTTCCGACAGATTTTTGCCGGATAAAGCCATCGATTTAATGGACGAAGCTGCTAGTAAATTGCGTATGGAAATCAATTCCAAACCCGAAGAATTGGATAAATTGGATAGAAAAATCATGCAGTTGGAAATTGAATTGGCAGCCATTAAACGTGAAGGAGACACCAAAAAAATTCAAGAATTGGAAAAAGAATTGGCTGAACTCAAAGAGGAAAGAAATCAGATTTACACCCAATGGAAAGAAGAAAAAGATTTGGTGGATAGCCTTCAAAATATCAAAAAAGAAATCGACCAAACTAAATTTGAAGCCGAACAAGCCGAAAGAGAAGGAAATTATGCAAAAGTTGCCGAAATTCGTTATGGTAAGTTAAAAGAATTGGAAGAAAAATTAAAGAAAGCCCAAGAAGAACTTTCTGAAAAACAATCCAAATCATCTTTGATAAAAGAAGAAGTAACGGCAGAAGATGTTGCGGAAGTAGTAGCTAAATGGACAGGAATTCCCGTTCAAAAAATGTTGCAAAGCGATAAAGAAAAACTTTTGAAATTGGAAGATGAATTGCACACGCAGGTCGTTGGACAAGAAGATGCCATTCAAGCAGTTGCCGATGCCGTTCGAAGAAGTAGAGCCGGATTAAAAGATCCGAATAAACCGATAGGTTCGTTCTTATTTTTAGGAACCACCGGTGTTGGAAAAACCGAATTGGCAAAAGCTTTGGCTAAATACTTGTTCAATGACGAAAAAGCTATGACGCGTATCGATATGAGTGAGTATCAAGAAAAACATGCTGTCAGTCGTTTGGTGGGAGCGCCTCCGGGATATGTAGGATATGAAGAAGGC
>JALSTJ010000012.1 GCA_026983815.1 Flavobacteriales bacterium | reverse complement strand
ATGGGAAAGTGATAACGGAAATGGGGTATAAAGTGCAACCCGGCGATAAAGTTCAATTCAACGGAGAAACCATAAAACCTGAAAAAAAAGTTTATGTTTTGCTGAACAAACCCAAAAATTTTATCACAACCACCGAAGATGAAAAAGGACGAAAAACCGTAATGGAGTTGGTTCAAAAATCTACGCCTGTTCGGATTTATCCCGTTGGACGTTTGGATAGAAACACCACAGGGGTTTTGCTTTTTACCAATGATGGAGATTTGGCAAAAAAATTGACACATCCCAAGCATAGAGTGGAAAAAATATATCATGTGAAACTCAATAAAAACCTGAAACCATCGGATATGGAGAAAATCCAAAACGGCTTAAAATTGGATGACGGTGAAATTATTGTCGATGATATTTCTTATATAAAAGGAGCTCCGCATTCGGAAGTTGGAGTAAAGATTCATTCGGGGCGAAATCGTATTGTCCGTCGGATTTTTGAACATTTGGGTTATGATGTAATCAAATTAGACCGTGTATTGTTTGGCGGCTTGACCAAAAAAGATTTAAAACGCGGACATTGGCGGCATTTGACTAAAAAAGAGGTTGATTTTTTGAAGATGTTGTAATAGAAAATTCTATAAAAAATAATCTAAATTTGGGTTTTATTCGCGAATCATTTTTCCTGCCAGTTGTCCACAAGCTGCATCTATATCTTTTCCGCGGCTTCGTCTAATGGTGGAAACAACACCTGCATTTTTTAGTGCAAGTTGATATTTTTCCAAAATTTCATTATCGGCTTGGCAGAAAGTATCCTTATTATCGATTGGATTGTATTCTATCAAATTGACTTTGGAAGGAACTTGTTTGACAAAATTGACAAGTGCTTTTATAGATTTTTCGTCGTCATTGATATTTTTAAATACCAAGTATTCAAATGTAATGCGCGATTTGGTTTTTTTATACCAATATTGCAATGCGTACAAAAGTTCTTGAAGTCCTCCTTGACGTTTATTAACCGGCATGATTTGGGTACGAATTTCATCAATGGCGGAGTGAAGAGAAACTGCCAGTTTGACTTTGGGATTTTCATCAGCCATTTTTTTTATCATTTTAGGAATTCCGGAAGTGGAAACTGTAATTCGTTTGGGAGACATTCCAAGAGCTTTATCAGAAGTAATTTTTTCAATGGCTGACATTACATTCTCATAATTTAGCAAAGGTTCACCCATTCCCATAAAAACAATATTACTAAGAGGATGCCCATAATATTCTTTACTTTGTAAATCTGCTTCTACTACTTGATCCACAATTTCATCTGGAGTTAAGTTTCTCATTCTTTTTAGACGTGCCGTAGCGCAAAACTTACAATCTAAAGAACATCCCACTTGTGAGGAAACGCAAGCAGTTGTTCTGGTTTCCGTGGGTATCAAAACCGATTCTACTAATAAATTATCCGGAAGTGTAACAGCATTTTTTATGGTTCCGTCATTGCTTCTTTGAAAATGTTTGATTTTGATATGGGGAATAGAAAAATTTTCTTCCAAAAACTTTCGTAAATCTTTGGAAAGGTTGGTCATTTCATCAAAAGTACGAACATTTTTTTTCCACAGCCATTCGTAAACCTGTTTGGCACGAAAAGCTTTTTCTCCTTTTTCGGTAAACATTTTGATAAGTTCTTCCAAAGGAAAACTTCTGATATTGGGTTTGTCAGCCATTATCTATTGTTCGGGTTTGGTATATTTAATTACCAATTTGGGTTTTTTAGTTACATCCGAAGTTTGATTTCCAAACAAAATAACTCCTTTAGGATTATGGTTATCTGGATCTTTAAATTCAACTGCAGGTTGTGAATATATTAATGGATTTGTTGTTACGCGTAATCCTAAATCTACATTTAAGGAATCTTTTTCAATAATATTTCTAATATGTTCGGTAATATTAAATTTATAATATTTATTTCCGTCATCATCTGTTTTTAATTTTCCACCAAAAATTTTATTTTGTAGGTTAAGATTTTCGTCATCAAAAAAGTCTATCAAAGGTTTATGATGTGTTTTATCATATAAAAACAAATTTTGCGGCAACAAATCATCGGACCCCGGAGGTGTATTATCTACATAGAAATACAGTTCGGCTTTATTAATCAACCAACCTTGACTCTTGATATCCAGTATTTCTTGTTCACCGAATAAATGAACGACTGCTTCGCTAGCGGCATCTCCTTTAATATATACACTTTCATCACCATTTATCATATCGCTATTGGAAAGCGCATTTTGCATATCAGTGCTGAAATTATTTTGATAGATATTCACTTTTGGGTTACCTAATTTCATATGAATTTCTTCGTATTTGGGTTCCATAAAGTCGTCAGAAGCATCATTCGGGGTACCATTATCATTGTTTATATCATGAGTATAACGAATAAAAATTTCAGCTTTTGAGAAATCTGGCATAATAAAACTTCCATTATTATTTTGGGAGATAATTTCAAAATACATTCCTCTAAAATAATCTTGAAAAGCCGAATTGCTCAATAATACATCTTGTCCGGATTTATCAAATATTTTTTGACGAATAAATGTTGTGTCTACTTTCATAATAAATCTGGGTCCCAAGGTATCTTTAACTTGAGGATCGCCATTATCGTCCAACTTGATACTTCCGTCTTTTTCTCTATCATATTCTATGAAAGGAGAAAAATCCGGAACAAAATCCAAAGAATCTGCAATAGTATTGGTAAAAAAAGGATAAAAATCAAAATCGGAATAATATTTTCTTTTAGATTCCAAATCGGTGTCGGGATCATAAGACGGCAACAAAAAATTCAGTTCGTGAATTTTGATGTGCATGGGATGATTGCCATAAACGGAATCTACTGCGAAAGTTGTTGCACCATTTTCAATTTTTTTATTACTAAAATAAGGTATTCTAATCTCTGCAGTCAAAATTTTGGTATTTTGTCCAAAACCTTCTGAAGTAAATTTAGTTAAATCGGGCAAAAGTGTAGAGGCCAATTCAGCTTTTAAAGTTCCATAAGTATCCGTTTTATAAATTCCGATTGAATGAACGGGAAGGTTGGTAGAAAACACTTTATCTACTTGCTGATCATAAATGGTTATTTGAGTTTGATCATAAACTTTTCCTACAAAATCGGGATCAGGAAGCATTCCGTTTCCAACCTTGGTAAAATCTTTTTTACAAGAAGTATTGATGATAAATAATACTAACGATATAAAGAATATTATTCGTTTAAAATTCATTTTAAATTTTTTTTGAGGGTTATTTATAACATTTAACTTATTCATTATCAGCAAAAACAGCCAATACACGTTTTTTTAATTCATCTTCTTGTTCTTCCAAATCCAAATCGGCAACATCAAGAATCTGAAGGTTTTTATCTTCTATAATTTTTAGGATATTTTCAGGGATATTTTTGGTTCTGGTAATTACTCCACCGGCATAATCCAAAGCCAATTTAAGTAAATTTTCCACAGTGGGTTTTTTGATTCTATCGATTAATTCTTTTGGAATTTCATCAAAATCAAGTTTATCTCCTAGGGTTTCACTCAAAGGATCTTTCAACAGTTCATCGGTTAAAACCACCCATGTTTGTGCATCGTGGAATAAAGGTTCGTTCTTGTAATAAGTATGAATATACAAGGGTAGCAGACTTGAAAACCAATCTGTTATAACCATATAATCGGGTCGCCATTTGAGTTTTTTTACAGTTTCAACAACTCCTTTGGTAAAAAAAACCAATCGGGAATCATTATCTTCAAAAAACTTGTCAGTTTCATCTTGAAAAATATGTTTTCTTTTGAACATTTCATCATTATCAATAAAATATACTTGCATACGTTCTCTTGGTATAGAAGCTACTTTTATAATCAATGGCATATCATCATCATTTACAACAATGTTTACCCCGGAAAGACGAATCACTTCATGCAATTGGTGTTTTCTTTCATTGATTGTTCCGAATCGTGGCATAAACATTCGTGTTTGCCCACCTTTACTATTGATAGCTCTTGCCAATTTATAAGCCAAATAAGCATGGTCTTTATTGGTTATATATGGATAAATACCTGATGAGGCAATTAAAAAATTTTTACCTTTCATAAAAATGAATTTGGTTCTTAAGATACAAAGATACGATTTTTTAATGTATTTTTGAAGCAATTAATATCGTAAGGCACGTTAAATTTTTCATAATGAAGGTATTTCAAAGAAAAAAAGATATTTCAAAATATCTACAAAAGCTAAAAAGCGAGGGAAATAGTTTAGGTTTTGTTCCCACTATGGGTGCATTGCATGCGGGACATTTGTCGTTGGTTAAAGAATCTTTAAAAGACAATGACCATAGTGTAGTCAGTATTTTTGTAAATCCAACCCAATTTGACAATCCTGATGATTTAAAGAAATATCCGAGAACTTATAAGGAAGATTTGGATGCTTTGAAATCCTTAGACCCCGAAATCATCGTTTATTATCCCGATGCGGAAGATATTTATGACGGCAAAATAGTAAGTGAAAGATTTGATTTTGGCGGTTTGGAACATGAAATGGAAGGTAAACATCGTCAGGGACATTTTGATGGAGTAGGAACAATTGTAAAAAAGCTCTTTGAAATCATTAAACCTACCCGAGCATATTTTGGAGAAAAAGATTTTCAGCAATTGCAAATCATAAAAAAATTAGTAGCGCAATTGCAAATATCGATTGAAATTATTCCTGTATCAATACACAGGGAAAAAGATGGACTTGCGATGAGTTCAAGGAATATGCGGCTTACTGAAAAATATAGAACGGCTGCGCCATTTATATACAAAACATTATTGAAAACAAAAGAAATGTGGAATAAAAATTCCATAGAAGAGATTAAAACATTTGTAAAAAAATCATTTGAAGAACATCCATTATTGGAATTGGAATATTTTGAAATTGCCGATGAAAAAAACCTCAAACCGACGATTGAAAAAATTAACGGTAACAAATACCGTGGGTTTATCGTTGTATATGCAGGTGATATTCGTTTGATTGATAATATTGCCTATTATTAAATTTGTAAATTATGAAAATTATAGAACTCAAAGATATTCAAAGGCATTTTAAAATGGGCGATGAAACGGTTAAAGCGCTTAGGGGAATTGATTTGAACATAGACAAAGGTGAATATGTTGCATTGATGGGACCTTCGGGGAGTGGAAAATCCACTTTGATGAATATTTTGGGAGCTTTGGACACACCTACTTCGGGGAAATATCATTTGAATGGACAAGAAGTAGAAAAACTTTCGGATCAAGAATTGGCAAAAATTCGTAATAAAGAAATCGGTTTTGTATTTCAAAC
>JALSTJ010000011.1 GCA_026983815.1 Flavobacteriales bacterium | reverse complement strand
CATGCTATCACCGGAACGCCTTGTGATGTTCCTGTTCCCAATAAAGTTATTTTCATAAATTTTTTTTATACAAATGTATAGGATTTTTTTATTCTGTAATAAATTTTGCATTTTCGTCTACACAAACTATATTTGTTTTAATTTTTTTAAATTTCGAATGTCTAAAAGAAAGCAAATTTTTTCTGGAATTGTTATAATAATTCTCATTATATTAATTTTTTACAGCCGGAAGCAAGATAGACAAATTAGTTGGTTTCCTTCTTATGCGGTTAAACACAAAATTCCTCTGGGGACTTATATTTTATTTCATGAAACACAAGATATTTTTAAGGATCAATTGATACCTATTGATAAAAGTCCTTATATTTTGCTTAATCACTCCAATGATCGGAATGCCAATTATGTGCTTTATAATTCCGACTTAAATTTTGGAAAAACCAACCTCAATGCCTTGCTTCAATGGGTGGAAAAGGGAAATAATCTTTTTTTATTTTCCAGAAATTTGGATAAAAAATTATTGGATACCTTACATATTGATTTATTTCCATATTATGGTTTTAAATATTCGGATAGTCTCCAAACATCAATTTCCAATCATATTTTTTCAACCAAAAATAAGTTATTCAAGTTAAGTTATATTATACTTAAAGATAGTATCCATCCCAATATTAAAATTTTGGGAAATTTCAATAAGGATAAAGATAAAATCAATTTTATACAAGTAAGAAAAGGTAAGGGATATATTTATATTCATAGTTTTCCACAAGTGTTGACCAATTTTTTCATCTTGCAAAACCAAAATTATCTCTATGATGAAAAACTTCTCAATTTGATGAATACCGAAGGAAAAATTTATTGGGATACTCATTATCAAAATGGGGCAAAGGACAGAGGAGTTTTCAAAATTCTTAAGCAAACTCCTGCTTTTGCTTGGGCATATCGTTTTATATTTATCGGTATATTTTTGTTTATATTTTTTCAATCCAAACGAAAACAACGCCCCATACCCGTATTGGAACCTCCCAAGAACGAAACCATTTCTTTTACTAAAACCATTGCAGAAATGTACTTGGAAAATAAAGAACATGATGAAATGGCAAATTTACGCATAAGACTATTTTATGATTGGTTAAAAAAATATGCACAAATCATTGTAAACGAACCTGTTGATAAAGTAACCATTGAAAAAATTGCTCAAAAAACCAAATCTTCTCCAGACGATGTCTTTCGGGTTTTTGATATGATTGCTTATCTTCGTCAAGTAAATATCATCAGAGCAAAAGACGTTCTTAAATTGGAGAAATTAATTGAAAAAATAAAAAAATAATTGTTTTATGGAATATAATAATCGAATTGAAATTGAACAACTCAAAGAAAATTTTGATAAAGTAAAAACTGAACTTGACAAGGTCATTATTGGACAACAAGATTTTGTAGAAATGCTTTTGACTGCATTGCTGGCAGATGGTCACGTTCTAATAGAAGGTGTTCCGGGAATTGCCAAAACTTTAACTGCAAAATTGCTTGCTAAAACCTTAAAAACGGGATTTAGTAGGATACAATTTACTCCTGATTTGATGCCGTCCGATATACTGGGAACTTCCGTTTTTAATGTTAAGACACGAGAATTTGAATTTCATAAAGGACCGGTTTTTAGTAATTTCGTTCTGATTGATGAAATCAACAGATCTCCTGCAAAAACCCAAGCAGCTTTGTTTGAAGTTATGGAAGAAAAGCAAATTACCATAGATGGACATCATTTTGAGATGGCTAATCCCTTTTTGGTTATTGCTACACAAAACCCAATCGATCAAGAAGGAACTTATGCATTACCTGAAGCACAACAAGACCGATTTATTTTCAAAATAAAGGTAGATTATCCCAATTTGGAAGAAGAATTTGAAATTATCAAAACTCATCATGAAAGAAAGAACGAAAAACCTGAAAATCTCATTCAACCGGTTCTAACAGAAGAAAATTTACGTGCGATGAGAAACATTGTAAAAGATGTGGTAATTGAAGAAAAACTTATAAAATATATTGCCGAAATTATTCATAAAACTCGAAATCATTCTCATATTTATTTAGGTGGCTCTCCCAGAGCTTCAATTGCTACGTTAAATGCTGCAAAAGCTTATGCCGCTTTACAAGGAAGAGATTTTGTTATTCCCGATGATATCAAAAAGGTTTTACCCAATGTATTAAGGCACAGAATTATAGTCAATCCGGAACAAGAAATGGAGGGATTTACAGAAGAGGATGTAATAGAAATGATAATAGAAAGTGTTGAAATTCCAAGATAAGCAGTGAAAAATTTTTACCAACATATTGCTGACGCTTATCTTCATCCCAATTTTTTTATTGCTTGGATTATCGGAATATTTGTTCTTTTTCTGGGTTATTGGTGGAATTTATTTTTTATCATAGGCAAATATTTCATGATTGGCTTGATTATTATAACAATAACCGACTTTGTTTTTTTGATTTATTATGGAAAAATCAATGCCCAAAGAATTTTGCCGGATAAATTTTCAAATGGTGATTTCAATCCGATAAAAATAAATTTAACCAGTTCTTATCCCGCTATTGTTTTTACTAAAATTATAGATGAAATTCCTATTCAATTTCAAAAACGAGATTTTGAACTCAATCTAAAATTAAGCCCGGGCAAAAACAAAGAATATATTTATAGTTTACGTCCGGTTCAAAGAGGAAATTATTCTTTTGGAAATCTGAATATCTATGTTTATTCACCGCTGAAACTTGCTAGTTATAGGTATCAGTTTGATAATAAAAAAACAGTAAAAGTGTATCCCAGTTTTCTTCAAATGCGAAAATATGAACTGATTGCTCTAACTAACAAATTCGGTTCGGGATTGAGAAAAATCAGAAAAATTGGGCATACGATGGAGTTTGAGCAAATCAAAGTTTACCACAAAGGAGATGATTTTCGATCAATCAATTGGAAAGCTTCGGCAAAACACAATAAACTCATGGGCAATCAATATAAAGATGAACAGTCACAAACGGTTTATTCGCTTATCGATTTAGGAAGAACCATGAAATTGCCTTTTAACGGAATGACACTTTTGGATTATGCCATCAATTCCACTTTGAGTTTTTCAAATATTGTGATGAAAAAAAATGATTTGGCCGGATTGATTACATTTGAAAATCAAATTCAATCTTTTGTGAAACCGGGTAATAAAAAAAGCGATTTAAACAGGATATTTGAAACGCTTTATTCTATTGATAACCAGTTTAATGAAACCGATTTTGAACGACTTTTTAAATTTGTAAAATCTCATATTCCCAAAAGAAGTCTTTTGATGATTTATACAAATTTTGAACATATCAGTTCGCTCAGAAGACAAATTCCTTATCTTAGAAAATTAGCAAAAAAACATTTAGTAGTTTTGATTATTTTTGAAAATGTAGAATTAAAGAAATTAATAAATATTCAACCCAAAAATAATCAAACATTGTATCACAAATTGATTGCAGAGGAATTTGCATATCAAAAAAAATTGATGATACAAGAACTAAAATTGCATAAAATTCATAGTATTTTTACAGCTCCCGAGAATTTAACGGTAGCTACAATTAATAAATATACCGAACTAAAAGCAAAAGCTTTAATCTGATGAAAACTATTAAAATTTTATTTGGTATCCTTTTGAGTTTTTTGATATTTATTTCTTGTAAAGAAACCTCAAACAAATCTCCGGTTTCTCATCATGATAAATCTCCCATTCAAGTTCAAAAAACCAAAAAAATCACATGGATTGAATTACATTCATTAGACAGTACTTTTGTTTATGATTTACGTTATGCCACTCCTCACAATTTTGTTCATAAAAAAATGTATCCCTGTGCCAAATGTTTTTTACGTCCCGAAGTAGCGCAAAGATTAGTAAAAATTCAAGCGGAACTCAAAAAAATGGGCTTGGGTTTAAAATTGTTTGATTGTTATCGCCCGGGAAAAGTGCAAAAAGAATTGTGGAAGATAAAACCCGACCCGCATTATGTTGCCGACCCCAAAAAAGGTTCTATGCACAATCGCGGTTTGGCAGTGGACTTGACCATTGTAGATAAAAACGGAAAAGAACTCGATATGGGAACCCTTTTTGATTATTTCGGAAAAAAAGCTTATCAAAACTATACCGATTTTCCCGATACCATTCTAAAAAACAGAGCTTTACTACGAAACATAATGAAAAAATACGATATGGAACCTATCAAATCCGAATGGTGGCATTATTCCTATCGAAAAAAAGATTATCCGGTAGAACAATGGGTTTGGGAGTGTAATTAGATTTATTCAATTTTTATATCATCTTTCGTTTTAATTCCATTCA
Organism: Flavobacteriales bacterium; assembly: GCA_026983815.1. GTDB lineage: Bacteria > Bacteroidota > Bacteroidia > Flavobacteriales > Flavobacteriaceae > JALSPZ01. The sequence continues at coordinate 984 of JALSTJ010000011.1, read as the reverse complement.
AAAAAGAAACTATATCCATTTGTTTTTTCCCTTGCATTTTGACAATTTCCGGCAAAATAAACCCATCATCGGTAGCAATTTTCATTTGTTTCTTTGTAGTAATTACAGTAGCGGGTTTCAAGTTGTGTTTTTCATTAACAAAATTGCTTTTGTAGATGATAAACTTTTTAAAATCCTCTTGTGGATGGGTTTGAATTTTTGTCCAAGCTCCGGGATAAAAAGACAAACCTCTAATAAAATTATGAATCTTTTCAGATTTTTCATTCCATAGAATTCTCGTATTTTCATTGTTTAATTTCGGAGCTTTTTTAGGCAAATCTATTTTGGGTTGCGCTTGGGTTTTGATATTTTCGCTTTCTATTAAATCAATGGTTTTCAATACCAAATCGCTTCCAATACTCATCAACTTATCATGTAGAGACGAAGCATTGTCCTCGGGCAAAATGGCAACTTCTTTTTGTAAAATAATTTCACCGGTATCAATTTTTTCATCGATAAAAAAAGTAGTTACACCGGTTTGGGTTTCTCCGTTGATAATTGCCCAATTGATAGGAGCCGCACCACGATAATCGGGTAGGAGAGATGCATGTAAATTAAAAGTTCCTTTTGTAGGCAAACGCCAAACTATTTCGGGTAATATACGAAAAGCTACTACCACTTGAATATCGGGATTCAATTTTTTTAACTCCGCATTAAAGTCTTCCGATTTTAAATTTTTCGGTTGCAAAACAGGAAGTCCTATTTGTTCGGCATATTGTTTTACGGCACTTTTACGTAATTTTTTTCCACGTCCGGCAGGTTTATCTACCGAGGTTATAACGCCTACTACATTGTATCCGTTTTCTACCAATTTTCTTAAACTTTCCACGGCAAATTCCGGAGTGCCCATAAAAACAATTCTAGACTTGTTCTCCATAAATTTTGTATTTTTACAAAGATAAAACAATCCTGATAATTCTTATGAAAACCTATAAATTACTTTCG
>JALSTJ010000010.1 GCA_026983815.1 Flavobacteriales bacterium | reverse complement strand
ATACGGCTTTTTTGCTTCCTTTTTTTTCTTGATTAAAAGCTGTTGATTTGTTGTTTTTCGGATTTTTTATTAAATAATGTATGAGTTTTTCTTGTTTTTCAACAGGCGGATTTTTTACAATCGCCCAATAAGTTTTTTGGATTTTTTTATCTTTCAACATTTGATTGAGTCTGGTCAGGGCTTTGGAAGTACGTGCAAAAATAACTGCGCCACTGGTAGGTCTGTCCAAACGATGGACCACTCCCAAAAAAACATTTCCTGGTTTATTATATTTTTTTTTGATATAAGATTTTACTATTTCAGATAAAGGCAAATCACCTGTTTGATCTCCTTGAACGATATCTCCGGGTTTCTTATTTACTATAATCAAGTGATTATCTTCGTATAAAACATCCAAATTGTCGGGAGTTGATTTCATTTGGACGGTTAATATTGTTCGCTTTCATTCGGAAAGTCCAGAGTTTTAACGTCTTGGATATATTGTTTGAAAGCATCACTCATGATTTGATGCAAATCTGCATATCTTCGTAAAAAACGCGGACTAAAATCTTTGGTCATCCCTAACATATCATGCATAACCAATACTTGTCCGTCCACTCCTTTTCCCGCACCAATACCAATTACCGGAATTTTGACGGATTTTGCCACTTTTTCGGCTAACTTTGCCGGTATTTTTTCCAAGACAATACTAAAAACCCCGAGTTCTTCCAATAATTTGGCATCTTCCATAAGTTTTTGTGCTTCTTTTTCTTCTTTTGCCCTTACGGTGTATGTTCCGAATTTATAGATGGATTGCGGTGTCAAACCCAAATGCCCCATTACGGGAATTCCGGCACTCAGAATACGGGTAATAGATTCCGATATTTCTTTTCCGCCTTCCATTTTTACAGCGTGTCCACCAGATTCTTTCATAATTCTGATAGCCGATTCCAATGCTTTTTTGGAATTTCCTTGATAGGTTCCAAAAGGCATATCCACCACTACCAAAGCTCTATCAACGGCTCTGATGACAGATGATGCATGATAAATCATTTGGTCTAAGGTTATCGGAAGGGTGGTTTCATGTCCTGCCATCACATTGGAGGCGGAATCTCCAACTAAAATAATATCAATACCCGAAGCATCGAGTATTTTGGCCATGGTATAATCATAAGCCGTTAGCATGCTGATTTTTTCACCGGCTTGTTTCATATCAAACAAGCGTTTGGTGGTAATTTTTTTATATTCGTTGTGTACGCTCATGGGTGTATTTTTAAACTTCCAAACCTTCTGCGATATTATACAAGCGGTCTTTTTTTAGAAGTTTGATTTTTTTTGCTTTGGAAAAGATGATATTTTCTTTTTTGAAACTGGACAAAATTCGTATGACGGATTCGGAAGCAGTTCCGATGATATTGGCTAATTCTTCGCGAGATAAATTTATATTGATATTTCCTTCTCTATCGGTGCCGAAAATATCTTCCAAATGCAATAAAGTTTCCGCCATACGTTCTTTAACGGAATGCTGTGCCAATTGGGCAATGGTCATATTGGCTAATTTCAAATCATTGCTCAATAAACGAAGCATTTCCAAAGTAAAATCTTTGTTTGAAAGTAATTTTTTGTAAACATCTTTGGGGATGATACAAGCCGTTACATCTTCAATTGCAGTAAGATTTAAAGTAATGGGTTCTTCGTTAAAAACCGAACGGTATCCAATAAGATTTCCGGATTTTACAAAACGAATAATTTGTTCTTTCCCCGAAGGATTATATTTGGAAAGTTTTCCTTTTCCCGACATTAAACAGTAAACATATCGGCTGGGTTTACCTTCTTCCAAAATTAAATCCCCTTTTTTGAAATGTTTGATGGTTTTATGCTCGGAAATAAAGTCTAACTCTTTCTTTGATAGAGTTTTAAAAGAATTCAGTTGATGTATTAAGCAAAGATTACAGTTGTTCATAATAGTTATATTTGTCTCGTAGAGATATTTAAAAACAAATTTAATAAAAATTTTTTAAAAATGACTTTTGTCAGGTTTTTAATTTATCTGTTAAAAAAATAATTTATGATTGAATTTATAAGGTAAGAATAGATTAAAACTATTAAATTTATAATCAAAAATTATTAATTTTTTATCTCAACAAGTATGTAATTTTATTGTAAAGTTTTTTGATTAAATAGAAAATCAAAAATCCCCAAATTATTCCACCGATTATATCCGTAGGATAATGCACCCCCAAATATATTCTGCTATACATAAAAATCAACCACCAGATGATGAGTAAAAAAATCCAACGGGTATATTTTTTCAAAAGCCAAATACTAAACCAAACAAATATTGTGGAATTGGAAGCATGTCCCGAAATAAAACTTTTGTTGTGTGGATGAATAAACTCTCTGAGATATCCGTCAAGCGCAGGATCAGCCGAAGGACGTAAACGATTAAAAAATTCTTTGAACATATTGGTGGTTTGATCGCAGAATCCCAATCCCAACCCGATGATTATCAGTGCCAACAGAGCTTTTTTCCACCCGAGATAGTAGAAATATAACAATCCTATAAAAATATATAGTAAAATCCAGTGTCTTTGGTTGGTAACAAACAGCCAAAAATTATCAAAAGCGGAATTTCCCAAATGATTCAAATAAATCAATGCTTCTTTGTCCCATTCCAATATTTGTTCTAACATAAAGATTAAAGTTCCCGTTTGATAGTATTGGTAATTTCTTCATGAACATTCATGATTTTTTTGGTCTCCTTGATATCTTTTTTCAACTTTTCAATGGATTCGGTATCTAAACCGGCTTTTTGGGTTTCTTTGATGATTTCACGTTTTACATTGGTAGTAGCATCGCGTAATTGTCGAATAGCTTTTCCCAAGTTTCGTGCTATTTCGGGTATTTTTTCGGGTCCGAAAATGATTAAAGCAACGAATAAAACAAATAAAATTTCACTATACCCCATTTTATTGAAAATTTATTCAAAGATACGTCAATTTTTATCAAATCGTCAAATATATTAACCGATAACTTCAAAATTTATTTTTTGATTTTTTCTTTTAATTTATCAAATTCGGTTTTCTTTTGTTTTTTCGGCCAGCTATTATTGGTCATATCAATGTCCGCCGTAAGATTTTCCGGATCCAATTCAATTTTTACTATTTCCTTTTCGGAAGGTATCATTTTGCTGACTTGTTTTTCGTTGAAACGCCAAATTTTGGCAGGGAAAATCTTTTGTTCCGTAGTGCCGTCTTTGTAAGTGAGTTTTAATACGACAGGCATTACCAATTCACCTTTTTGTTCCAATACTACTCGATAAAAATATTTAGGAGTTTTCAGATTTTTTATTTCTTCTTTGGTAAAGTTTTTATGTAAAAATTCTTTGAGATTTTCGGCTCTTTTAAAGAAAGCTTTTTTGGATTTCATATCCGGTGTAAAGTCGGGACCGTCTTCGGTTACCAATGAAATGTAGGGAGGAAAATCTTCCACTTTCATTCCATACATTTTTGCCATTCGCTTGATGCGCTGGGTGGGTTTGTCGGTTAAATAGAATTTATCTACTTTTTTGATTGCCATATCATTGACCCAAGTGGTGTAGAACCATCCGCGCCAAAACCAATCCAAATCAATAGCGGAAGCATCTTCCATAGTTCTGAAAAAATCTTGGGGTTCGGGATGTTTGAATTTCCAACGATTGGCATAAGTTTTAAGTGCTTTGTCGAATAATTTGTGTCCCATAATCACTTCGCGAAGCATATAAAGTCCGGCAGTGGGTTTGCTGTAAGCGGTCATACTTCGGTTATACATCAAATCCGAATTGGTCATAATGGGACGCATCTTGCTTTGATCACCTTTCATAAACGGCACAACACTTTTGGGAAGTCCGCGCGAATGTAGTGGAAATCCTAATTTTTTCTCCCATTTTTGTTCGGTAAGCAATTCCATAAAGGTATTGAAACCTTCGTCCATCCACATCCATTGTCTTTCGTCGGAATTGATAATCATCGGGAAAAAGTTATGACCTACTTCGTGCGTGATTACTTTTATCATTCCGTTTCTTAATCGGTCTGTATATTTTCCGTTTTCATCGGGACGTCCGTAGTTCCAACAAATCATCGGGTATTCCATTCCTTGACGAAAAGCATTTACGGATAGTGCCTTGGGATACGGATAATCAAACAAATGTTTGGAATAATTTTTTATGGTAAAAGCAACGGTTCGGGTAGAATATTTACTCCAAAGCGGTTCGGCCTCTTTGGGATATAGGGAACCCGCCATAAAAGTTTTTCCGTTGGAAAGTTTTCCCGCCATCATATCATAGATAAATTTACGAGACGAAGCAAAAGCAAAATCTCTAACATTTTCGGCTTTGAATTTCCAAGTTTTTTTCTCTGTCGAACGTGATTTTTCATTAGATTTAGCTTCTTCCGGTGTTACGATAAAAACGGGTTTATCAAAACTTTGAGTAGCTTTGAGATATCTTTTGTATTGTTTTTTTGTAAGAATTTCTTTTCTATTGACGAGTGTTCCGGTTCCATCCAAGATATGGTCGGCGGGTGCCGTAATGTTTACTTCAAAATTTCCGAAAGGCAAAGCAAATTCTCCGGTTTTGATAAATTGCAGATTTTGCCAACCGTTTACATCGTCATAGACTGCCATTCGGGGATAAAATTGTGCAATGATATATAGGTTATTTCCATCTTTATCAAAATGTTCATAGCCCGAACGTGCCCAATCTTCCGTAAAGTTGTTGATATTATACCACCAATCGATATTCAATTGATATTTTTCGCCTGATTTTAAAGGTTTTGGCAGATCCACTCGCATCATGGTATGGTTGATGGTGTAGGGAAGGGGATTCCCGTTTTTGTCGGTCAGTTTGGTAATATGTATTCCGCCTTTGTAACCTTCATTGGTATATTTTGAGATAAAATTTCCGGGTCGTAGCATAATATTTTTTCCGTCGTCGGTGATTTGGTCGGTATATGAATCGGGTGCCCGACGGTTTTGCTCCAATTGAATCCAAAGATATTCCAAATTGTCGGGGGAATTGTTATAATAAGTAATGGTTTCACTTCCTTTGAGCACAGGTTGTTTTTTATCGATTAACTCGATGTCCATTTGATAATCGGCTTTATTTTGATAATAATCTTTGCCGGGAGCTCCCGATGCACTTCTGTAAGTGTTGGGCGTAGGAAGCAAATCAGTTATTTGACGAAATTTACTTTGATTATAATGTCCTTTATGAGAATTATTTGTTTCTTGGGCTGTTCCTAACAGAAATAACAAAAATGAGTAAGCGAAAAATATTTTTTTCATAAGAAAATTTTTTTGTAGGATACAAATTTATAATATTTTAAAATATAAAAGTAT
>JALSTJ010000009.1 GCA_026983815.1 Flavobacteriales bacterium | reverse complement strand
TCATTGCCAATAACGGCAGTGCATTGAGCAATCAAGCGGTAACCGTCAAGTTTACCGTATTGGAAAACGGAACTACAAATGTGTATCAAGAAACACATTCGGCAACAACCGATGTTAACGGAATAGTGAGCGTCATCGTAGGCGAAGGAAATACGGTGTCGGGTGATTTTACAACGATTGATTGGGGAAGCAATTCGTATTTTCTAAAAGTAGAAATTGACAGCGGTAGCGGTTACCAAAATTTTGGCACCAACGAACTAAAAGCCATACCTTATGCCAAATTTGCCGAAAAAGCAGGCAATACATTTAGCGGTAATTTCAATGATTTAACCAACATACCAAGCGGTTTGGCTGACGGCGACGACGACACCCACCTAACCGAAGCACAAGTTGATAATTATGTAGCAAATAATGGTTATTTAGTTAATATTCAAAGCGATGCAAGTTTGTCAGGCAACGGAACAAACGCAAATCCTTTGAGTGTAAATACCAATTCGACTGCTTTTAACGGTTGGGACAAAGATGCTTCCGACGATTTTAGCGGTAATTATTCCGATTTAAACAGAGCGCCAACCAATGTCAGCAGTTTTACAAACGATGCCGGCTATCTAACCAATGCCACGCTACCCGACCAAACCGATGCCGATTTTTATAAAACAAATTCAACTACACAACTCACCAATATCAATGATGATATATACACGATGGGAAATTTGGCTATTGGAAAAAATACAGCCGACTATCCTTTGGATATACATTCAACAATCGGAGGTGTAAATCTGGAAATAATATCAGGTAGCAGTAATAATGGTTATCAAACAGGATTTTCTGACATCTTATCAGGACAAGGATCCGGAGATCAATATTGAGTAGACAATTATATAATCAATTCAGGCAATGGAAATCATTATGGTAGTTTTAATTCGTTAATCGGGACAGGATCCGGAAACAAATACGGGAGTTATAATTTTATCCCATCAAATGCAGGAGGAACACATTTTGGGGTTTATAGCGAGGTAAGCGGAACCTCTAATTATGCAGGCTATTTTGTCGGTAATGTAAAAATAGTTCAAAAACTCAAAGGAAATATTTCCGGTGACGCCGATATGAAAGCTTATGTTTAATGGTTTGGTTTACTATTCAGGTAGTGTGGATAGCAATCGTTCATCCGCGGGATTTAGTGTCAGTAAAACCGGAACGGGAACCTATGAAATAACTTTAAACGACGGGGGCAATAATGCATATATCATATCGGCAACGGCAGAACGCGGAGGTGCCGGCACACCTGTTGTAATTATGACGGATTATAATACAAATGATACATATTTTGCTATCAGAACATACAATCTAAACGGCCAATTGATTAATAATACATTCCATTTTGTCGTTTATCGAAAATAAAAGATTATAAAAAACATATCACAATTATTTTGCTTTTGCTCAAAGGTTTCATTTTATTTGCAATTTAAAGTAAATTTATAAAAAAATATTATGTTTTTATTCTAAATATTACATCAAACAAAAAGTCCATGTATCTTTACAAAAATTATTAAAATCTGAGATGAACAAAAAAATTCTTTTGGATTGGTATCAGCAAAATGCTAGAGATCTTCCTTGGCGAAAAACCCGTAATCCATATAAAATATGGCTTTCGGAGATTATTTTGCAACAAACACGCGTTAGGCAAGGTCTACCTTATTATTATAAATTTTTACAAAATTTTCCTGACATTTTTTCATTAGCAAAAGCAGACGAAGAGAAAATAATGAATTTGTGGCAAGGTTTGGGATATTATTCCCGCGCAAGAAATATGCATTTTACCGCAAAAGATATTGTTCAAAATTATCAAGGAATATTTCCTAAAACCAAAAAAGAATTAATCAAACTCAAAGGAATTGGCGATTATACCGCTTCTGCAATTGCTTCATTTGCTTATGATGAGCCGGTTGGTGTTGTGGATGGAAATGTCAATAGATTTTTCTCAAGATATTTCGGCGTGGAAATCCCTGTAAACAGTCATCAAGGAAAAAAATATTTCACACAGCTTGCTGATAAACTAATCGATAAAAAACAACCCGGAATTTTCAATCAAGCATTGATGGAATTCGGTGCTTTACATTGCAAACCAACGAAACCTTTATGCAAAAATTGTCCTTTTCAGAGCAAATGTGTGGCTTTCAAAATCGGAAATATTGAAAAATTCCCGATAAAAAACAAAAAAACACCCATTAAAACCCGTTTTTTGAATTATTTTTTGATACGTAAAAATCATCAAATTCTGATAGAAAAAAGAATTCAAAATGATATTTGGAAAGGTTTGTATCAACTGCCCCTTATAGAAACCAATCAATTGATCAAGCAACCTGGGATTGATTTTTATAAAAAATTATTGGATATATATAAAATCTCAGCTGATGACATTATTTTTTTAGAAGAACATACGCACAGACTAACCCATCAAAAACTAATTATTCGTTTTTGGAAAATAAACATCAAATCCGAAAATGCTAAATTTACTGATATTAAACAATTGAAAAACAAAGGCTTTCCTATTATAATTTCAAAATTTTTGGATAATAATATATAATGAATTACCTTTGAATTATATTTATTTAAACAAACAACATTTTATTATGAATGGAACGGTAAATAAAGTTATTCTGATTGGACATTTAGGGGACAACGTAAAAATGCATTATTTTGACGGAGGAAACTCCATCGGCAGATTCCCATTGGCTACTAATGACAGCTATATCAGCAAGCAAACCGGAGAAAGAATAGTCAATACCGAATGGCATAATATTGTAGTAAGAAATAAACTTGCAGAAATTTTTGAACGTTACGCTAAAAAAGGCGATAAAGTTTATTTAGAAGGACGACTTAAAACCAGACGTTGGACAGACGATACCGGAAAAGATCGTTATGTTACGGAAATACATGTTACAGAATTTACTTTCTTAACACCCAAACCTTCTACAGCTCCTGCTACTGAAAATCAAGCAGTCCAAAAATCAAACTCCGAAAATAAATCTGAAAATATTTCGCAAACCGAAACACAAGCTTCCCAACCGGAAGATGATGATTTACCATTTTAATTCTTATAACCTATGGAAGACCCGGATAGTTTATCTGTCTTTTTAGAAATTATTCCTTATCTAATCTCGATTTCCATTCTGTTAATTTTCTCTGCATTGGTATCCGGTTCCGAGACCTCTTTTTTTTCATTAACGGCAACAGATCTGGAAGAGTTGGAAAAACAGAAACAAGACAAAACCATCAAACAGCTATTATCCAATCCCAAGGAATTATTAGCAACCATACTAGTAGCCAACAATTTTATAAATATTGCGGTAGTCATTATTTCTACCTATCTTACTGCAATCCTTTTAAGGCATATTACCGGATTTTGGAAATATGTTATTGAAATTGGTGTGGTAACTTTTCTTATATTACTTTTTGGAGAAATACTTCCGAAAGTTTACGCAAACAGACACCCCGTTAAATTTGCTAAATTAATGGCAAAACCACTGATTTTCCTAAAAAAACTTCTTTATCCCATCAGTATCATATTGGTAAAATCGACAAATATTGTAGAAAAACGATTAAAAAAAGAAAACCTCAATTTGTCAGTAGACCAAATTTCCCAAGTATTGGATATGACCAACACACATGAAACTTCTGATGAAGAACGAAAAATTTTTGATGGAATTGTCTCTTTCGGAGAAACCGAGGCCAAACAAATTATGCGCCCCAGAATTGATGTTTTTGCTTTGGAAGATAACCAAAATATTGAGGAAATTATCAAAGAAGTCAGTAAACATGGTTATTCAAGAATTCCGGTTTATCACGAAAATATAGATAATATTGTAGGGGTTCTTTTTGCCAAGGATTTAATACCTTATCTGGATAAAAAAAACTTTGATTGGAAAAAACTTTTACGCCGGCCGTTTTTTGTGCCTGAAAATATCAAACTTGATGATTTGTTAAAAGATTTTCAAGACAAAAAAACTCATTTGGCAGTAGTTGTAGATGAATATGGAGGAACTTCCGGAATTATCACTCTGGAAGATGTTATTGAAGAAATCGTAGGTGAAATAACTGATGAATACGATAAAGAAGAACGCAACTACAAAAAAATAAATCCCAATACTTTTGAATTTGAAGGAAAAACCGCTTTAAAAGATTTTTATAAAATCATGGAAATCCCCGAAGATGACGAAATTGTTTTTGAAAAAGAAAAAGGAGATGCTGAAAGTTTGGCCGGCTTTTTCTTGGAACATTATGGAAGTTTTCCTAATAAAAACGATAAAATCAGAATAAAAAATTATGATTTTATAGCAACTTCAATGGATGGAAAAAGGATAAAAAAAATCAAAGTCCAAAAAAAACTTTAATCCAAACAATACATGAAAAGCCTGCTTATATTATTCTTCCTTATACTTTTTTCTTGTCGGCAACCCCAGCCCGTTTCTTGTAAAAAACCGAAAATAGTCAAAGAATTTTCCAGTTATTTAAAAAGTGTCAATATTAAAAAAAATATTCACTCTGACAATGGAAACATAAGTTTTGAAGTTTTTGCAAAATACCAACTCAAAGACAGTATTTACATCTCCGCTTTAAAAGATGCAATTGTTCTGACAAAACCAAAGACCAACAATCAAATGTTATTAACGGATGATAATGGAAAAATAAGTTTAAAAATCACTCCCGGAAAATTGAAGTATAAAATTTCTTATTATGGATATAATTATTATACAGATTCTCTGAAAATTGATCCTGGAAAATATTATCAAATAAAAGTTGTATTAGGAGCGCATGAGTAAGTAGTAAGTAAGCTGTATTAAATACTTATTTCCGGCTTTATAAAACTTAATATTGAAAACTTCCATCCTCAAAAGCAGTTCCTACAACCACTATATCAGCACCTGCATCAAAATAAAGATTTGCTTCTTTACGTGATTTAATTCCTCCTCCAACTATCAAAGGAATTTTTATTTTTTCTGAAATCAACTGAACAGTTTCCAAAGGAACCGGCTGTAATGCACCACTGCCAGCCTCCAAATAAATCATTTTCATTCCCAACATTTGTCCCGCAAGTGCAGTAGCCAAAGCAATTTGTGGCTTATCCCGTGGAATTGGACGGGTATTACTGATGTATTCTACACCTGTAGTTCTTCCGTTTTCTATCAAAATATATCCTGTTGAAATAATCTCCAAAGCAGTTTTTTCCAATAAAGGCGCTGCCAACACATGTTGCCCGATTAAATATTCGGGATTGCGCCCCGACAGCAAAGACAAAAATAAAATGGCATCTGCATGATTACTAATTTGCAATAAATTTCCCGGAAAAATAATCACCGGCACATTTGTATATTT
>JALSTJ010000008.1 GCA_026983815.1 Flavobacteriales bacterium | reverse complement strand
TCTTTGGACCACGAAGCTTCCAATTCGGCATAAGGATCTTGGGTGATTTGTTTAACTTTTTCTGTTTGTATATCGTATAAGAAAAGATCCGAAATACCGTCGTCTTGTCCCAAAAGAAGTATTTTTTTTCCGTCGGGGGACCAAGCGGGATATGAAAAAGCTTGTAAATCTTTTACTTCCCAAATTTTAACTACTTTTTTCTTATGAACATCTACGACAGCCAATTGATTTTTCCCGTCTTTAAAAACCACATAAGTAAAATAATTACTGTCGGGCGACCAAGAGCCGGCGGATTCAAAAGCATCAATGGCGTCGATATGATTATTAACGGCTTTGGATGCAATTTTTTTTAGTTTTTTGGTTTGTATATCGGCGATATATAAATCCATCGAAAGTACATCTTTTTCCGAAAGAAAGATCATTTTTGTACCATCGGGACTGACGACTGGCGAAACATTCATTTTGCCGGCATTTTTCTTATTGTAGAGAATTTTTCCAATGACAGCGGAATCTCTACCTTTGAGAAATTGTTTGTAATAATTGACGTTAGTTTGTTGCCATTGTTTGGACAAAGTATCCAGTTTTACATGGAACAAAGTATCCACAGCGGTTTTCATTCCGTAAACCAATGTGTTGTAATATAAGGGTTTAATATATTCATCACCGTAAGTTCCTCCGATATAAGCCCAAAAATCTTGTCCGAAACGATAAGGAAAATATTTGGGTTTATATAAATCTTTGAAAAGGGGAAAATCGTTATTTAATACGGCATCACGCATCCACATTGCCGTATGCGAATCGTAACGTCCCAAAGACATATATTCCGCCATTCCTTCGATAAACCATAGTGGCGTATTTGCTAAATTGTTGAAGGAGAGGGAATCATCGGATTTTACCACATTGTATTGAAAAGCATGCACCATTTCATGTCCCAGCACGTGGGTGGTTTGTCCGTAGGAAGGTCGAACAGGCATGGTTACACGGGTTTTAAGTGCTTCGGTAACACCACCGGTTCCTACGCCTATTTCACCTGATATGGCGGTTGTTTGTTGGAAATCGGCATGATTGTTATATAAAATAATAGGAATTTTATAATCAAAAGTATCTTTAAAAATTTTATAATGTCTGTGATACCATTTTTCGGCATCATACAAGAAGGATTTTTTAAGCGAATCGTTTTTTAAATAGGTATATAAATCGATATGTGGAGATTCATAAACTTTGAAATCAAATTCTTCATATCGGGGTTTGTTTTGTCCGAAATATTGTGCTTGTAGTTGAAAAATGCTTAAAAATAATATATAAAAACCAAATTTTTTCATCATGTCTATTGTGTTTTAATCGAAATCTTGTTGTGAGTTGATAGCGGCTTTTTGAACATTAATCGTATGTATAGGATTACCGTTAGCGGTTACAAAAGCTACGATTTCGCAATTGTTGATATCTTCGATATTTGAAGGGATATTGCCGGAATAGGTATAAGTAAATATCTGATTTGTTCCTTTGTTTTGGTCAATTATTATACCATTTTCACCGACCAAAGCGGCACGTAAAGTATGATTGTGCTCAAAATCGGGAATAGGATTTTGTCCACCGTAAAAAGAAGTTCCATTGGCTTGATCGTGAATTAATCCGTTTTCATTAAAATATATGACCAATCGTAAATCTTCCGATGAAAAATCCATATCAAACCGAACTTTTACTTCAACATTTAAAGTGTTTCCGGAGACGGTAGAATTTATTGCTAATCCCAAAGGTTTATTTTTGTCTAAAACTGTTTGAAGAGAAGAATAGTTTTCATCCCAAACAAAATCCTTATTTACTAAAGCTGTAGGAAAACTTGATATATTATAATTGTTTGTGAAATAATTGATATTATTGTATCCAAAAGGGTCATAAGCTGAAGTGGTATTAAATGATCCATGAATAGCAGTAGGAACAATATGGTCATTTTGACTAACGGCTTGTTCCAATTTATAGGTTATACGCGGGCAATTGACACACCAAGTTCCGGTAAAATCTTCCACGAGAATTTTTGTAGAACTTTGCGGGTCAATGACATTCAGGTTCAACGGGTCGGATGCTTTGGTTTCGCCATCAATATTTATTTGGGCGGTGATTATATGCGTTCCAGGAGAAGGAAAATTCAAAATGTTCCCGTTAATGGCATTTCCATCAACAAAAAATTCGGTTTGTGATGTAATATCATTTCCGGCAATATCCGTAGCTTTCAGCGGGATATCGTAATTGGTAATCACTTGATTTCCGAATTTATTTTCTATATTTATTTTTTCCTGTGCTTCAATACCTTTTTCTTTGATATCGCAAGAAAATAAAGAAAAAAGAATTATTATGGAATAAAAAAATTTTTTCATATTAAATGATTTATATTCATACAAAAATATGATTTTTATTGTATCAAAAATTATTCCTTCCGATAAAAATTATGTAATTTTAACATTTTATCAAAAAAATGGAAATTATAGAACAAATAAGAAAATACGTTTTATCTAAAAAATTTGTCGAAGAATGTATGCCTTTTGACGAATCTACTTTGGTGTATAAAATCGGTGGAAAAATGTTCCTGTTGATGAGTTTGGATCAAGAGCCTTTGCGTATTAATGTAAAGACTGCACCGGAACATTCGGAGGTTTTAAGGGAAGAGTATCCGCAAATTACCCCCGGATATCATATGAACAAAAAGCATTGGAATTCGGTGGTAATCGATGGATATTTGTCGATGCAATTGATTAAAGAACTGATTGACGAATCTTTCTATTTGGTGGTCAATAAATTACCTATGAAAAATAGAAAAGAATTAGGATTGTAAATCTTTAGGGACAATTTCTGCGCCAAAGTTATTGGAAAAACTTTCTAAAATTTGCTTTTTAATTAATTTTTTATCAGGGATATATCCCAGCTCTTTTTGCATGGAAGTAACGCCTTTGTTTTGAATGCCACAAGGAATAATATGAGAAAAATAAGATAAATCGGTATCAATATTTAATGCAAAGCCGTGCATGGTAATCCAACGACTGGTTTTTACACCCATAGCACAAATTTTTCTGGCAAAAGGAGTTTTTGCATCTATCCACACCCCTGTTTGTCCATCAATTCTTTCTCCTTTGATATTGTAAATTGATAAAACATCAATGATAACTTGTTCCAATTTTCGCATATAGGAAAGAATTTCCAAATCAAAATTATCCAAATCCATGATGGGATAACCTACAATTTGTCCCGGACCGTGATAAGTGATATCTCCGCCTCGGTTCGTGTGGATAAATTGAATTTTTCTTTGGTTCAATTCTTCTTCGTCCAATAGTAAATGTTCTAATTTTCCGCTTTTTCCCAAGGTATAAATATGCGGATGTTCCGTAAATATAAAATAATTTTCCGTTTGAATAGGTTTTTGAAGGTGTTTGTTTTGGATCTTCATCTGTTTTAGTCTTTCAAACAAATCCGTTTGAAAAGCAAAAGCTTTGTGGTAATCTTGTCTGCCTATGTCTTGATAAAATATCCGTTTGTTTTTCATTTATCCGATTTATTGAACAAATTTAGTTTATTATTTTTTAATTAAATTTGAAAAAATATATTCATTGATTTTTTATGCGAAATTTTTTTGTTCAAAATAGAAGAATCATTTTTATCATAATTTCCCAATTGATTTTATTATGGGCATTATGGCAGACCAATAGATTTTTGCTTAGTTTTAAGAAGGAGGAAGAAAACAAAATGGAGATATTGGGTGCAGCGTATGAACAATTAAGTCAAGCGGGTTTGAATGAAGATATATCTTTGTCACAGCACATTTTTAACAGTAATAAAACCATACCTATAATTATTATTAATCAAGACAGTACAATTGTAAGTTTTAAAAATCTAAAATGGGATAAAAAGAAAAAACTCACAGCAAAAGATACAGTTGCTATATTGAAACTTGCTGGAGAATTTGCTAAATTTACTCCGCCGGTTATTTTTGATTTGAAAAATGGAAACTACCAAGAATTGTATTACGGACGTTCATCACTTTTTACTAAATTATTTTCATATCCATTGATATTGGTAGTGATTTTGTTATTGTTTGCCGGTGTAATTTATCAGTATTATAAAGTGGGAAAAAAATCGGATGAAAACTTATTATGGAGTAGTTTGGCAAAGGAAACAGCTCATCAAATCGGGACCCCTTTAAGCTCCTTATTGGGATGGATCGAGATACTGAGAAATTCTAATTGTAAGGAAGTGCCCGTTGAAGAATTGGAAAAAGATGTCTCACGCTTGAATATTATTTCACAAAGATTTTCCAAAATTGGTTCACAACCTGAATTGCGTAGAGAAAATATTATAGAAGTCAGTCAGCAAGCAGTAGATTACCTAAAAAGTAGAACTTCAAAATTGGTTAATATCGTTTGTCATTGTAATAAAGATGTTTATGCTTATCTAAATAAGCAATTATATGCGTGGGTTTTGGAAAATTTAATAAAAAATGCAGTGGATGCTATGGAAGGAAAAGGTGTCATTGAAATAAGAGTTACTGAAGAAGAAAATCAAGTAATGATAGATGTAAAAGATTATGGAAAAGGAATGACTGCAGCACAAGTCAAACAAATTTTCTTACCGGGTTATTCTACAAAAAAAAGAGGTTGGGGATTGGGTTTATCTTTAGCCAAGCGAATCATAGAAGAGTATCATCAAGGAAAAATTTTTGTTTATAAGACCAAACCCGGAGAGGGCGCGACCTTTAGGATTTTGTTAAATAAATTTATGGATTAAATACTTCTTGTCATTCAAATTCGTTAATACTAAAATTAATGTGTATTTTTACAACCATAAAATTCAACTATGAAAGTAGCAATGATTGGGCTGGGATATATAGGGTTGCCTACCGCAGCACTTATGGCATCCAAAGGTTTGGATGTTTTGGGATTTGATGTGAATAATGAGGTGGTTCGGACGATAAATCAAGGAAAAATTCATATAGTTGAACCCGATTTGGACGGTTTGGTAGCCAAAGTTGTAAAAGAAAAAAAGTTACAAGCTTCTACGGAATTATCCCCGGCAGATGTTTTTGTGATTGCAGTTCCTACGCCTATACGGGAAAATCATACGCCGGATATTTCTTATGTCCAAAAAGCAACCGAAACGGTAATTCCTCATTTGCGTGAAGGGAATTTGTTTATTATAGAATCGACAAGTCCCGTTGGAACCACTGAAAAAATGGCGGATTTGATATATTCCGAACGTCCAGAACTTCAAGGAAAAATTCATATTGCCTATTGTCCCGAAAGAGTTTTGCCGGGAAAAGTAATATACGAATTGGCACACAACGATAGAGCCATTGGTGGAATTGACCCGAACTCCACCAAAACAGCTATACAAT
>JALSTJ010000007.1 GCA_026983815.1 Flavobacteriales bacterium | reverse complement strand
AAAAAATTAATTTTTTTGCACGTTTTTGGGGTTCATTATTTATACAATCATCGTTTTCCTGAAAAATTTGCCAAATTTTCCCTTGAAAATACAGATAATCATAAACAAGATCAAATCAATAAATATGACGATGCCATAAGATATTCCGATAGTTTACAAAATGAAATATTGAGACGCTTAAAAAAACAACCGGGAGAGAAAATATTTCTAACGTTTTCGGACCACGGAGAATCTTTATTTGAATCGGGACCGCATATTCAGGGACACGGAGCTTTATATCCTGCAAAAGCCGAATTTAAAGTGCCTTTTGTCTTATGGTTTTCCAAAGAATATAGACAAAATCATCCGGAAATTGTTAAAAATGTAACGGAACAAAAAGATAAACCGGCAATAAATTCCGATTTTTTCTATTCTTTTCCATATTTGGCAGGTATAGAATTTGAAGAATTGAAACCCGAAAAAAACTTTTTTACTAACTTATACGACAGAACAAAGGAAAGAAAGGTTGTCAATAGTGCTTTGGAATTATTGAATTATGAACGTCTAAAAAATTAATAATTATAGCTTATACATTTTCTTATGCTTAATAAATATTAATCTTATTTGAAAGACATCGTAAGTATCTTGAGAACTTAATTTCATTAAATCATTAAATTTTTTTTAAAATCATAACTGCTTTAAAATAGAATGTTACTAAAAACAGAATAATTAAAAACTTTTTTTTATCTTTGCAGCCGTTATCTGCTGGACGGTGTTGGATAACAATAATTTAAATTAAAAGTTTAACAACTTTCATTTTAATTAGCTTGAAAACACCGGTTAAAATGAAATACAAATTTTATCAGCATGTCTGAAGAAAATAAAAAACAAGAAGAAGAGCTTCAAGAAGAAGTAAAACAAGAAGCTCAAGAACAACCACAAGAAGCAGTTCAAGAAGAAAAAACTGCAGCAAAAGAAACCAAAGATCCTGAAAAGTTTTTGAAAGAATTCAACTGGGAAGCTTACGAACAAGGTATCGAGCCTATTAAAGATGACAAATTGGTTGAATTTGAAAAAATGGTCGAAGAAAAACTTAAAGTTCTTGATGAAAATGAAGTCATTGAAGGAACAGTTATCAATATTACCGACCGTGATGTAATCATCGATATTAATTCAAAATCCGAAGGAGTTATCCCAAGAAACGAATTCCGCTACAATCCAGACTTAAAAGTAGGTGACAAAGTGGAAGTAATGGTTGTAAAAAAAGAAGACAAAAATGGTCAATTGTTACTTTCGCACAAACGTGCCCGACAACTAAAAGCTTGGGAACGAGTAAACGAAGCTTTGGAAAAAGACGAAATCGTAAAAGGTTACATCAAAGCCAGAACCAAAGGAGGTATGATTGTAGATGTTTTTGGAATTGAAGCTTTCTTACCCGGTTCTCAAATTGACGTTAAACCTATTAGAGATTATGATCAATTTGTAGGAAAAACCATGGAATTCAAGATAGTAAAAATAAATCCTGAATTCAAAAACGTAGTTGTATCACATAAAGCACTTATTGAAGCCGATCTTGAAGAACAAAAAAGAGAAATTATTTCTCAATTGGAAAAAGGTCAAGTGTTGGAAGGAACCGTCAAAAATATTACTTCTTACGGAGTATTTGTAGATTTAGGCGGTATAGACGGATTGATACACATTACAGACTTGGCTTGGAAACGTATCAATCACCCCAGCGAAGTGGTTAATTTGGACGATAAACTCAAAGTTGTTATCCTTGATTTTGACGAGAAAAAATCACGTATTCAATTGGGACTTAAACAATTAGAACCACATCCTTGGGAAAAATTGGATGAAAATCTAAAAGAAGGAGACAAAGTCAAAGGAAAAGTTTCCGTTATTGCCGATTATGGTGCATTTGTTGAAATTGAACCCGGTGTAGAAGGACTTATCCACGTATCGGAAATGTCTTGGAGCACACATTTACGTTCCGCTCAAGATTTTGTTAAAGAAGGAGATGAAGTGGAAGCAGTTATTTTATCCTTGGACAGAGACGAAAGAAAAATGTCTTTGGGTATGAAACAATTGACTCCTGATCCTTGGGCTGATATCGATAAAAAATATCCCGTAGGTTCCAAACACAAAGGTATTGTTAGAAACTTTACCAATTTCGGTGCCTTTGTCGAATTGGAAGAAGGTGTTGATGGTTTGATTTATATTTCGGATTTAACTTGGAACAAAAAAATCAAGCATCCTTCCGAAGTTTTGAATATTGGCGATGAAGTGGAAGTAATTGTTTTGGATGTAGATAAAGACGGTAGAAAATTGAGCTTGGGATTAAAACAATTGCAAGAAAACGTATGGGATAAATATGAAGAAAAATATACTGTCGGAAGTGTTTTTGAAGGCGAAGTAAAAGAAGCAGCTGGAAAAGGTGCTACTATTTTATTGGATGGAGAAGTTGAAGCCTTTGCTCCAGGACGTCTTTTAATTAAAGAAGACGGAACCAAACTTAAAAAAGGAGAAAAAGCTCAGTTTAAAGTTATTGAATTCAATAAAGATGCTCAAAAAATAGTAGTTTCTCATACTGCTACTTACAAAGAAGAAGAAGAAAAGATAGTCAAACAAAACAAAGCCAAAATGGAAAGTGCGGAAAAAACCACTTTGGGTGATTTGGACGCATTGGCTCAATTGAAAAAAGATATGGAAGAAGGTAAATAATCCTTTTCCTAATAAAACAAAAAAGCCCGAGCTTCGCTCGGGCTTTTTTATTTTAGAATTTATATCCGAATTTTATTCCGAAATACGGTCGGAAATCTTTCAAACTTTTATAAAATATTAATTTTCCGTATTATCCGTATGATCTTCGTCATTTTCTTTTTTGTTAGCTAAAAATTCTTTCAAAATTCCTGTTTCGGACAGAATGTTATACCATTGAACAATCTTTTTTATATGAGATGGGTAAACTTGCTCTTCATCAAAATCGGGCAAAACTTCTCTAAAAAATTTTAATAACTCGTCTTTGGAAGATTTATGAGATATAGTCGGTTGAAAATTCTCTTTCTCGGCAATTTTATCAAAAACTTTCCATAACGGGACTTCTTCTTCATAAGTATAAATAGCAATTTCATCCAACGCCGAAATTGAAGTAAAAGGAGCCATAATGCGTTTTTTGTCGGTTAAAGATTCTACAATCACTCCTGCTTTTGTGCTGCTGAGTAGTTTATACAAGCCGGGTTTTCCCGATACACTTATTATTCTTAATTCATCCATTATTTTTGATTTATTGTTCGTATATTTGAAAAAAATTATTGCAAAGATAAAATGAAATTTTTATTCCCTCTATTTTTAAGCATCTTTTTTCTATCTTGTCAAAAGAAAGATATTAAAATTCCGGTCAATGACAATCCCGGCATCCATGAAATTTGGAATAATTCACATGTATTTATCCTGATGAAAGTGCAAAACGGAGATACAATTCCTGATGTTAAGCTTGGACAAATCATTTCCACTACCGACTGGTTAGTCGCTATCGATAGAAGATTAAAAATGAAAAAACTTTTACCTGCGCTACAAAAAGTATTGAAAGCGAGACATAAAAAATCCATACACAAAACCGGAAAAGAAAAAGCATATTTGACCTATTTGGATACAACAGCCAATAAAATTTCCTTTGTGAGATTTGACAGCATACAAATTATGCCGAATATCTATAATTCTCAATCCTATTTCAAAAAATATTATAAACAAGATAGTGCTTACAAAAAAATCCATATTTTTATTCAGCCTAATAGCGTTTACATCAATGATAGTTTGGTTTTCAAGGAACCTCTAAATAAAAAAAATATTCAAAAAAAACTATCGAAATACTATCTTGCTAATGAAGATTCACTAAAAATCTATTTGAATTTTGATCAAAACATTTATTATGATAGATTTTTAAATTATTATACTTTTTTCAAAAATTTAAAAAAACCTGGATTAGACTCAAAAATATTTATATTTGAACCTTAATCATAAGTTATGATTGATTTTTTACATATTAGAATTGTTGATATTATTGATATTTTTTTAGTAGCCCTTCTACTCTACTATTTTTATAAATTAATAAAAGGCACCGTTGCAATAAATATTTTTCTTGGGATTGCCATTCTTTATCTAATTTGGCTTTTAACAAAACATCTACAAATGAAAATGCTCTCGGAATTATTAGGAAAATTCCTCAGTTTGGGTGTATTGGCATTGATAATAGTTTTTCAACAGGAAATCAGACGTTTTTTACTGATGATCGGTTCAACAAAATTCAGCCCGTCCGGAAATCTGATTTCCAAATTTGGTTTTAAACAAAATACAGCACATGAAGTGCCGGTTGAAGATATTGTCGAAGCACTGAAAAAATTTGCTAAAACCAAAACGGGAGCTTTAATCATCATACAAAGAAATTCAAATTTGGATTTTTTGAAATCTACCGGTGATGATATGGATATCAAGGTCAATACACCTATTCTTGAAAGTATTTTTTATAAAAATTCCCCTCTACATGACGGAGCGGTAATCATAGACAAAGATAAAATTATCGCTACACGTACCGTCCTACCGATTTCGGGGGATATGCAATTGCCTGAAAATTACGGACTCAGACATCGAGCAGCAGTCAGTATAACAAAAAATACCGATGCTTTGGGTTTGGTCGTTTCGGAAGAAACCGGCAAAGTTTCTTACTTAAAAAATGGAAAATTTGTTCCTTTTAAAACCTACGACGAATTGATTCATATAATCAAATACGATTTAAAATAAGCATTTTTCTTTTTCCGAATTTTCCGACAATCTTTTTGCTACTTTGTAAATAAAAGCATATTTTTGCACTTTCAATAAAAAATGAAGGAAATCAAATTACACGACAAGATTTTTGAACCTTATATCTCTAAGGAAAAAATATCCGTGTCTATTCGGAAAATAGCCCAAGATTTGGAAAATTATGCCCAAGATAAAAACTTGGTTTTTATTACGGTTTTGAAAGGTTCTTTTATGTTTAGTTCAGATTTATCCAAATACTACAAAAAACCGGCAACTTTTGAATTTTATCGTTTAAAATCCTATGAAGGAACACAACCCACCGGAAAAGTAAAAATATTGATTGATATCCCCGAAAAAAACATTGCAGGAAAAGATATAGTAGTATTGGAAGATATTGTGGATACGGGAAATACTTTGGAAAAGATTTATGAAGAACTTTCTAAAAAGAATCCGAAATCCCTTAAAATAGCTACACTATTCTATAAACCCGAAGCTTATAAAAAAAATATCCCTATTGACTTTGTAGGAATGGAAATTCCCAATAAATTTATCGTGGGATATGGATTGGATTACAATGAACTCGGAAGAAATTTACCTGAAATATATA
>JALSTJ010000006.1 GCA_026983815.1 Flavobacteriales bacterium | reverse complement strand
TGAATAACAAATTCGCGCCCGAGTTTTTTGGCTTTTTCCAATAATTCTTTGTTCTCTTCATTAAAAGAAAGTTGTGTAATGCCGTATCTGTCGCGTAAATCGACAAATACGACCGAGCCCAAATCTCTTATTTTTTGCACCCAACCGCTTAAAGTAACAGTTTCCCCAATGTGTTGGTTTCTTAATTCTCCACAGGTATGTGTTCTATACATTTCTAGATATTTTTTTTAAAAAGTTTTACAAAGATACGGGATTTATTCATATAATATTGAATTTTTTAAATCCTTTTTTTTGTTGATTTTATTGATAAATAGTAATTTTTAATCAACCTGAACGACTTGAATATCATGATTGATATAGACCAAATATTTTTTTTGTATTTCATATCCTGAAGTTTCCAATATTTCGGCATAGTTGTTTATCTGTCGAATATGTTTTGCATGTTTTTCTCCGGTTTTATAATCCAAAATAATGCTTTGTATTCCTTGAATCAAAATTTTGTCAGGGCGTTTGATATGGAAAATATTTTCCGAAGGAATCAGTAAAGCTCTCTCATTTAATATTTTGTATTTATCGGTAAAATATTCTGATAACAAAGGGTGATTG
Source organism: Flavobacteriales bacterium (assembly GCA_026983815.1). Lineage (GTDB taxonomy): Bacteria > Bacteroidota > Bacteroidia > Flavobacteriales > Flavobacteriaceae > JALSPZ01. The sequence continues at coordinate 4,856 of JALSTJ010000006.1, read as the reverse complement.
AGGATTTTTTCTATCAGATTGATCAAGATTGGTTTTTGCTTGGGGGGAATATTAGCCAATAATTTTGTTTGTTGTTCTTGCCACTGAGTTTTGGTCGTTATACGGGATAGAATTTCGTGAATTTCTAATCCGTATTGAATGGCATTTTTTTTGGATTCACTCCAATATTCATAATTTTTACTACGAATTTTTAACCGGTTTTTATCGCCCCAGAAATTCAAATAATTTTCAATATTTATATTTTGGTTTTTTGTTGATGTATTTTTTTCTTTAAAAGTTTTTTGCCCTATACTATAAGAAACATTTTCTTCTATCTCACCTGTTATCCATTGATTATCTTTTAGATATTTGGCATAAAGTTGTGCAAAGTCCGGATGTTCTTTTTCGTTTTTTGGAGGGATTTTTGTTAGAATATAAAGCTCTTTGGATGCTCGAGTATGTGCTACATACAATCTGTTGAAGTTATCAAATTTCTTTTCTTCAATGGCATCCTCAAAAGTTGATTGATATTTCATAGATTTTTCAAGAGCACGAATGGGAATGGGTAAAGTTTCAAATCCTGCAAAATGAACCGGATCAACAGATACCCATGTAATTTGGTCTTTGTCTTTTTTGTTTAATAAACTCTGATTTCCCAAGTAAATTACAATAGGAAATTCCAGACCTTTTGAAGCATGAACGGTCATAAATCTAACTGCTGAAGTTGTATCTGCTGCTTGTAAACTCAATTGATCTTTTATTTCCTCCCAGTGTGAAAGAAAACCGGGAAGTCCTGTTTTATTTTGAGTAGTGTATTCATGAATTTCATCCAAAAAAACTTGTATGTAAGCTTGTTCATTGAAATCGTTTAAGTTGAATTTTTCCAGTAAATACACTGCTAAATCATAAGGAGGAAGGGAGGTTAATAGGTCAGGGTTTATGTTATAACCCAAGTCGATGAATTTATTTAATACTTCCGATGAATTTTGGATTTGAGACAATTTTACCAAAAGCTCCGAATCGATTTTTTTATTGGAATTATCTATTAAAAAATGAAGTGCATCAAAAAGATTTGCTGTTGTTCCAAAGCTCAAATATTTCATCATATTCACAATAAAACGAACTCTTCCGGATTTCTGCACCAACAAAGAACGTTTGGAGATAATGGGAATATTTTTTTGATTCAAATATTCGGCAACCGGTATAGATGAATCATGTTTTCCATATAAAAAACAAATATCATTGTAATCATACCCCCTTTTTTGCGCATCTTCTATTATTTGATAAACCAATTCGGGCAAGGCATTTCCTTCTTCATGAGTGCCGCTTAATTTTTCTGTGAATTGTATTTGAATATATCCTTTATTTTCCCGCTCAGATTTCAATGCTTCGGGAAGTTTTTGGCGAACATGGTCATATACTTTTTGATAATCCTGATGATACAAAAATTTCTTGTTCAGACTAAAAAATTCATTATTAAAGTTAATGATATTTCCATAGCTCCGCCAGTTATATTCCATTTGTTTGATCTTTTTTCCCGTTATATGAGCAAAAGGATTTCCATTGGGTGATTGTAAGTCTGAATTGCTCAAATCGATAAAAATTTCCGGTTTGCCATTTCTAAATCTGTAGATGGATTGTTTGGCATCTCCAACAACCATTGTTTCACCTAGAGTTTCTGAGGAAAAATTTACAGCAAAATCTTTGGATAATGATTCTTTAATCAGAGGAATCATATTTTTCCATTGCAATTCGGATGTATCTTGAAATTCATCCAAAAAATAATGAATATATTTTTCGCCCAAGCGCATAAAAATATAAGGAGTATCGGATGACAATTCCCGTAAGAGTTGCTCTTGAATTAAAAAATTAAAATCATTGATAAAAATACTGTGTGTCAGTTCCTTGAAATCGGATATTTTACGCATCAGCACATTCATAATAACCAACGAATTGATTTCTTTTAAAAAACCATTGGTCAGAATCAATTCAGGATAATTGATACTGTAATAATCATGTAATTCGCTGATAAATAAATGAATATTTTCGTTTAATGTGTTTTTTACAAAATTTTGTTCTGTGGGAGTTAAATTTGTCAATTTGCTTTTGGTATAAAAAACCGCCTTTTTTTCTCCGGATATTTTAGCTAATAATGTAGGAGAGAACTTGATATTTTTGAGGGTGGAAGTTGATGCAAGATTTCTGATGATGGGGGCTACACTTCGATCCAACAAATTTTCATATCCATTAGTGATATTTTTTGCTTTTTTATAAAAATCAGAGAATTGTTGAATAATTTCTTTTCTTTTATCCAACAAGATTTTTTTTAGAGAGATAAAATCAAATAAAGATTTGGTTTTGATCTGTGCTACTTCTTTGTTATGATTTTCATCAAAAATAATATTGACAATTTCCATTAATCCGGGTTTAATATCCCAATGTTGTTCATTTTCGGCATTTTCTTTAGCAAAACTTATCAAACTTTTCATCAAGATATCTCCCGGAAGTACTTCAGAAATGATTTCATCAATTAAATTATCAATAATTTCTTTAGGATCCATTATGACATTGATATCATACGGAATATCCATTTCACGTGCAAAAGTCCTTATTATTCTGTAGGAGAGCTTATCAATGGTCATCAAATTAAAATCATCATATCTATGCAAAATTTCTTTTAATCGGTTTTGACTGCGTTTTATAATTTCTTCATGAAATTCTTCCTCATTTAAAGTTTTATTGATTTGTTTTTCAATTTTTGGTTGGATATTTTTGATGGCTTCTTTTACCAAAGGAGTTAATTTTCCTCGTGAAGCTTCCATTAAATGTTTTAGAATTCTTGATTTCATTTCATTGGCTGCATCGTTGGTAAAAGTAAGTCCGATTAGCCGCGAGATAAAAAAACGGGAATTGCTTTCCAATATTTTTTCCAAGAAATTTCCGGCAATACGGAAAGTTTTTCCGGAACCGGCGGAAGCGTTATACACTAAAAATCTTTTGTCTCGAATCATAAAAATAAATTATATAACTATAAATATTATTTAATCAAATAATTTTTAAAAATAAGGATTTATTTTATATCTTTGTTTAGAATCATTAAAAATAATAATTATGAGTTTTAAACTACCTGAATTACCATATGCATATGACGCATTAGAACCTTATATTGACGAGGCAACCATGCGTGTTCACCACTTGGGACATCACCAAGGATATACCAATGGCTTGAATGCTGCTATTGAAGGAACTTGTTATGAAAACAAAACTATTGAAGAAATCTTAAAAAGTATTCATGTAACCCAGACAGCTATTAGAAATAATGGTGGTGGATACTGGAATCATATTTTATATTTTGATATCATGACTCCCGGTGGAAGTAAAGAGCCCCAAGGAAAATTGGCTGATGCCATAAATCAAGCATTTGGTTCTTTTGAAAAATTCAAAGAATTATGGGCTAAAGCGGGAGGAGCACGTTTTGGATCCGGTTGGGTATGGTTATTGAGTAAGCATGGAAAATTGGAAATTTGTTCTACTCCTAATCAAGATAATCCCTTGATGAAATTTACAGAATGCGTAGGAATGCCCGTTTTGGGAATGGATGTTTGGGAACATGCTTATTACTTAAAACATCAAAACAAACGTGGAAATTATATCCAAGATTTCTTTGAAGTAATCAATTGGGATAAAGTAGGTGAAAATTTTGAAAAAACTTTGTGATACAAATCCTAAAATTTAAGCTTTTACAAAACCGTTGAATTCTATTCAGCGGTTTTTTTTATTATCTTGCAAAAAAAAAATATCACAATAAGCATGCAAAAAAATCAAATAGTCAGATTAGCACATCAACAAGAGATTACCTGGCATGATATTTTGCAACAATTAAAAAGGGATTTAAATTTATCGGGGATTGATACCGATTTCTTTGATCAAATTGCTTCATTTGAACAGTTAATTGATGATTTAGTGGTTTTTGTCGAACAGCTTTTACAATACCATCCGGAACTTTTTAGTAATTTGATATACAGGATTGATATTTCCGAAAATCAAATTCAAAAAATAGAAAATGAGAACTTGCAAACTACTTTTGCCGAGTTGATCATCAAACGTTTGATACAAAAGGTTTACTTCCGAAAAAAATATTCCGGTTAATCTTCCCCGATTTTTTTCAATTTTACCGTAAAATGCCGCATAATTGGCGGTTCGTAGATGATTTCGTAACCGGTTTTGGCTTCGTGACGAGTTCCGTAAATATGTTCTAAAACTGCTGCCACGTAATTCATATGATTATCTGTATAAGTTCGTCTGGGGATAGCCAAACGCACCAATTCCAATTCAGGATAACGGTTTTCTCTGGTTTCGGGGTCTCTGTCTGCAAGAATAGTCCCGATTTCTACGCCGCGGATTCCTCCTACAATATAAAGTTCTATTGCCAAGGATTGGGCTCTGAATTGTTCACGAGGAATGGTCGGGACAAATTTGTTCGCATCCAAATAAATGGCATGGCCGCCAATGGGTTGTTGAACGGGAACACCTGCCGCCATAATTTTTCTGCCCAGATATTGCACTTGTTGCACGCGACTTTCCAAATAATCAAATTCGGTGGCTTCATCCAGCCCTACGGCTAATGCGCCCATATCTCGTCCGCTCATACCGCCGTAAGTGATAAATCCTTCATACATAATTGTATAAACGGTAGCTTTTCTAAAAATTTCCTGATTGTTCAAAGCGATAAATCCACCGATATTTACCAAGCCGTCTTTTTTGGCACTCATCGTCATTCCGTCACCGTAAGAAAACATTTCTTTGACAATTTCCTTGATGGTTTTATTGTGGTATTTATCTTCACGTTTTTTGATGAAATAAGCATTTTCGGCAAA
>JALSTJ010000005.1 GCA_026983815.1 Flavobacteriales bacterium | reverse complement strand
ATCAAAATTTTTTAATTGAGGCAATAGCTTATTGAGTCGCCATTGTCTTTCCCACTGAAAAATGTCAATACCGCTAACTTTATGAAAACTTTTTCCGAAGGCGAGCCCTATCGAATTATTTTGTAAACGCGATGCAATGGAAATATCCGAAGGAAAATCTTTGAACAAATCTCCATCACCTACTAATAATACTTGATGTCCAAGCAGCTCCAACGCTTCTTTTAACGTATTGTGTAAACGACTGTATTCTCCTAACAACAGAATTTTCATATATACAAAAATAAGTTAATTTTTATTGTTATGGAATAAATACCGTATCTCAACTCTTGATATCGGATAATTAAATAAAAAAATTCATTGTTGATTTGATAACGATTTCATTTTGTTTCGTGATTTATAACATCTAAAAAGTGTTTAATTTTTTAAAAAATAAAATCATTTCAAAAATACATCCCTGCCATATACAATGGTATATTAACCATCCAATCTTGCTCTTGGTGTTTTGCCAATGAAAAACGTATGCCGAGAGGGATATGATATTTTTCGCAAAAAACTTTTAAACTTTTGGATTTGAGATTGATACCCGATTTTACTTCAATAGGGATGATATTATTTTTTTGTTGAATGATAAAATCCACTTCGTTTTTGGAACGTTTTGCCGACCAATAATAAGGCTTATGCTGCAATATTTCTTGTAGGACATATTGTTCGGACAATGCACCTTTGAATTCTTTAAAAATTTTATCGTCTTGTAATATAATGCGGTAATCCATATCGGATAATGCGGAAAGTAATCCCACATCGATAAAAAATACTTTAAATGATTTGTAATCTTTATAGGCAGAAAGTGGTAAACCGGGTTTAGAAATACGATAAATACGGTGTATCAGTCCACTATCTGCCAGCCATTCAAGCGCTACTTCAAATTCTTTGGCTCTTGCTCCTTTTTTTAGATGTGCAAAAAAGAATTTTTTATTTTCTTTTGATAATTGTGCAGGAATATGATCCCATATCATTTTAATACGAGGTATTTGTGTAGCGGGAACGTGTTTGGAAAAATCATGTTCGTAAGCAAACAATATTTGTTTTTGAATGGCTCGAACATCTTCAAAATTCTTATTTTTTACAAAGGATTGAACCGCTTCGGGCATTCCGCCTACTACAAAATATTGTTTAAGAAATTCGTTGAGTTGGGGATGAAACAAATCGAGTAAACCCCAATCTTTCTTTTCCAACACAAGAGATAGTTTTTCTTGTTGCATCGCCCATAAAAATTCCTTAAAATTCATTGGTTGAAGTTCCAAAAAATCCACTTTTCCTACGGGAAACGAATAATTTTTGTGTAAGGAAATGCCTAAATACGAGCCGGCTACGGCAATATGATATTGAGGAGCGTTTTCATAAAAATATTTCAAAGCCGTGATGCCACCTTCGGCTTCTTGTATTTCATCCAAAATAATCAAGGTGTTTTGTGGTTCGGGATTAATACCGGTAGCGATACTCAAAGCAAGTAAAATCCGTTGGGTATCAAAATCCTGTTTAAAAAGGTTTCTTAAATTTTTTTGTAATTCAAAATTTACGTAAAGCACTTGTTTATATTGCTCTTGTCCGAAATGTTTCAGTAACCAAGTTTTGCCGACTTGACGTGCGCCTTTAACGATAAGCGGTTTTCTTACGGCACTGTTTTTCCATTGTAGTAATTGATTGTAAGCTAAACGTTTCATTATATATTTTTTACAAAGATATAAAAAATGTAAATATTTACACTTTTTCGTTTGAAAAAATGTAAATAACTACATTAATATATTGTGTTTAATTTTATGAAATAAAAATTTTGATTAATTTTAGAAAGTTTTCACATCCTATCGGTTAAATAAATAAAGCTTCTTAGCAGCACTAAAAATAATTGGCTGCAATCAACTCAACAAATCTCATAACTTATCAAAAAAAAATCGTATATTTGTATTTAATGTTTAAATGAAATTTTGCTAGAATTATGAGTGAACAACACAAAAAACAAGAATATTCAGCCGATAGCATTCAGGCACTCGAAGGTATTGAACACGTAAGGATGCGTCCTTCTATGTATATTGGGGATGTTGGCGTTAGAGGATTGCATCATTTGGTATATGAAGTCGTGGATAACTCCATAGATGAAGCTATGGCAGGACATTGCGACAGAATTGATGTCGTTATACACGAAGACAATTCGGTTTCCGTTCAAGATAACGGACGGGGAATTCCCGTCGGAATGCACAAAAAAGAAGGTGTTTCCGCACTGGAAGTGGTTATGACCAAAATCGGAGCCGGAGGAAAATTTGATAAGGATTCTTATAAAGTCTCCGGAGGATTACATGGAGTTGGAGTATCCGTCGTAAATGCACTTTCCGACCGGATGTTGGCACAAGTGCATCGTGAAGGCAAAATTTGGCAACAAGAATACGAAAGAGGAAAAGCACTTTATCCGGTAAAAGAAGTAGGAACTTCCGAAAAAACGGGAACTTTTGTTAAATTCCATCCCGATAAAGAAATTTTCAAGCAAACCATAGAATTTGATTATGATACATTAGCTAACCGTATGCGTGAGCTTTCTTTCTTAAACAAAGGTATCACCATTACGATAACCGATAAAAGAAATAAAAACGAAAAAGGAGAATATATCCAAGATACTTTTTATAGTGAAGAGGGGCTCAAAGAATTTATCCGTTATTTGGATGCTACTCGTGAGCCCATCATCAGTGAAGTGATCAGTATGGAAGGCGAAAAAAATGGAATTCCCGTAGAAGTAGCAATGATATATAATACTTCTTATACGGAAAATATTCATTCTTATGTCAATAATATCAATACCCATGAAGGAGGAACACATTTATCCGGTTTTAGACGCGGACTAACATCTACTTTAAAAAAATATGCCGAAAAATCGGGAATGTTGGACAAATTGAAATTTGAAATTTCCGGCGATGATTTTCGTGAAGGTTTAACAGCTATCGTATCGGTAAAAGTTGCCGAACCGCAATTTGAAGGACAGACCAAAACCAAATTGGGAAATCGTGAAGTCAGTGCACCGGTAAGTCAAGCGGTTTCAGAAATGCTAAACAACTATTTGGAAGAACATCCCAAAGATGCAAAAACCATTGTTGAAAAAGTGATTTTAGCCGCCCAAGCCAGACATGCTGCTAAAAAAGCTCGCGAAATGGTGCAACGAAAAACCGTTATGGGCGGAATGGGATTGCCTGGAAAACTATCCGATTGTTCCGAAACCGACCCCGAAAGATGTGAACTTTACTTGGTGGAGGGAGATTCGGCAGGCGGAACAGCCAAACAAGGACGCGATAGAAATTTCCAAGCGATTTTGCCTTTGCGCGGTAAAATATTAAATGTGGAAAAAGCCCTTCAACATAAAGTATTTGACAACGAAGAAATAAAAAATATTTTTACTGCACTGGGCGTAAGTATCGGAACGGAAGAAGACAGCAAAGCGCTTAATTTGGAAAAGTTACGATACAACAAAGTCATCATTATGACTGATGCCGATGTCGATGGAAGTCATATTTCCACTTTGATATTGACTTTCTTTTTCCGATACATGCGTGAATTGGTAGAAAACGGTCATGTATATTTAGCCACCCCACCTCTTTATCAAGTAAAAAAAGGACAAAAAAAATCCTATGCATGGTCTGATGAAGAACGGGATAAACTTTTAGAAGAATTTGGGCAAGGCGCTCATGTTCAACGATATAAAGGTTTGGGAGAAATGAATGCCGAACAACTTTGGGAAACTACCATGAATCCTGACACCAGAAAACTTAAACAAATAGTTATTGATAACGGAACAGAAGCCGATAGAGTGTTCTCTATGCTAATGGGTGATGAAGTTCCGCCACGTAGAGAATTTATTGAAAAAAATGCCGTTTATGCCAATATTGATGCTTAATTTCAATAAATATGTAATATATTTTTACCAAAAGACGTTCTTAATCCATAGAACGTCTTTTTTATTTGCTCAAATCTTTATAAATTGAACGAAAATTTAAAACCATAATATTATGAAAAAATTAGTTTTACTGATAAGTATGCTAAGCTTAATTAATGTATCGGCTCAATTTGAAAATATGTTTACTTCCAATGGAGATGCTAACAAATATCTTTCGCATTATACCGCGCCGGTTTTCAACGGTTTTTTATACGCTACAGGTTCTTCTTGGTTTACTTCGGCTAAACCTTTAAAAAAATTCCATTTTCAATTGAATATTGCTGCTGCCGGTGCTATTATTCCCGATAAAGAAACGCGTTTTACTTTTAATTCGTCTGAATATCAATATATGAGTATTAAATCCGGACCGGATGAATTACCTACAGTTTTAGGTGGTGATGCGCAATCGGTTTTATTGATAAAGGTTCCTGTTGGATCCAATATGCACCAAGTGGCGGAACTAAATGCATTGAACGGAGTCGATCTAAAAGCCGATTATAATTTACCTTTTAATGTAGTTCCTGCACCTAATATTCAAGTAAGTATGGGCTTGCCTCTGAAAAGCATGGTAAGTTTGAGATATATGCCTAAACTGGAAAACAATGGGGCTTCCATACAATTGTTAGGTTTGGGTGTAATGCACAGTATTTCTCAATATTTTCCAGTAAAAAAAGATGAAAACGGCAAAAAAATTGTGAGACATCTCAATTTGGCTGTCGGTGCGGCATTTAATTCTTTATCTATGGAATATATACCTGAAAATACGAATGATTATAAATTTTTAGCCGGTTTAAATACTTTTACTATTGAGGGTATTGCTTCATTAGATTGGAAATTTTTCAGTCTTTATGGAGGAATGGGATATACACTTGGTAAAGGAAACCTGGATATGAAAGGAAGTTTTGATATTACTTATGATATTAGAGATAATAATAATATTTTATTGGGAACGCAAACCGAAACCATCACGGATCCTTTGAAACTGAGATATAACATAGGAGGGATGAAAACCAAAATCGGTGCACAATTAAATTTGGTTTTTCTAAAAATATTTGCAGATTACAGTTTTCAAAAATATCCTGTGGCTAATTTAGGAATCGCTTTTAAAATTTAACACCCGGTTTTTTTATTCATTTAAAAAAAAATTAATACATTTGCAACCTAAAACAAATATTTCAATGAAACGAGTTTTCTTATTTTTGGCTTTTTCAGGAGTTTTATTTCTAACTTCTTCTTGTGGTTCAACTGAAAGTTGTCGTACCAGAAAAAGTGCTTATCATGTAAAAAAATCACAAAACAATGTAGTTGTGGTGGATAATGATAAAGAAATTATTGAGGTAAGATAATTTACCAATCAATCTCTTTTTTACCTTTTTCTCTTAAATAATTGTTGGTCTTGGAAAAATGTTTGTTTCCAAACCAATAACCTTTGTTTGCACTTAAAGGGGAAGGATGTCCACTGGTCAAAATCAGATGTTTACTTTGATCAATTAAAGGGATTTTCTTTTTGGCATCGC
>JALSTJ010000004.1 GCA_026983815.1 Flavobacteriales bacterium | reverse complement strand
GTGATTTGCAAGAGGAATTGAAGCCCTATAAGAATGCACAAGAATTTCCTTTAAAAGATTTTTTTGCAGAAGATTTTTTTCAAACCAAAAAAGTGGTTTATCTTCCGTTAAAGTATAAAAAATAAAAAATTATTTCTTATAAAAACTCATATAATAGGTTGCCAAAGCTTTTCGTTCTTCGGGTTTCATTCTTTTTAATTGTCCCAAAACAGGCTGCATATATTTGAATTCTTTGGGATTTACTATCGGTTTGCTTTTCTGATTCATGAATTCAAGAACTTTATTCACATCTCCTTTGTAAGTATTGGCAATTTCTTTAAGACTAGGACCCACAATTTTCTTTTCAGGAGAATGGCAAAGTGCACATCCTTTGGCATGAAACAATTCACTTCCTTTAACATCTTGAACATTCACATGAACATAATGCACGGAAGTTTCATTTTTAAAAGATGAAAAAACCAAAATTGTTGCTGATAAGGTAATTAAAAAGATAAATTTTTTCATATTTATTGTATTATTTGTTACTTAACAACAAATATAATAAAATTTTTATATTTTTTTATGTTAAAAAATCAGTTTTTGCTGTTAATTGTTTTTTTCATCAAATGATAAAAATTCACGATGGTTATAAAAGCATTGGTAATAATAATGGGCCAAGAATTGAGCATTAGTCCGTAAATTACAAAAAGGATACATCCGACGGTATTGATAATTCTTAATTTTTTAATGTCCTTCATGGTAAAAGACAACATCAGTGCCAACATTGCGGCGTATCCGATAATATCTACTGCATTCATAGTTTTGAAAATTTAAAAGCCAGCAAATATAAGTTATTTTGTATAATAATAAAATCGCTCGGAATTCCGAGCGATTTTATTATTTGAATCTTATATTAAGTTTAGTCCCAATCGGAGTTTTGTCCAACTTTTACTTCTTGAGCATTGATTACTTCATAATTTCCGGCTTCATTATGATGCAAAAAGGCGACAACTTTTAAATTGTTTTGATCATAATCCGAAATATCAACATCAGTGATGACATTTCGGGAAACAAATCCGTTACTAAAAGTTTCTTGATTATCAAGTAAAATTACCTTTCTTACCACATGGTGATGAATATATCCTGATGGGGCACCGTTTTGTGCTCCTGGATGGCTTTCAGGAACATCTTCCGAAACAAGATATACCGTAAGATACATATTTGTATCATTAGTGGTAAGCGCCATATCTACTGCAATGTCTAATGATCCGTTATCAACGGAAGTTTGGATTTTCAATCCGCCGGTAGCTGTTTGTTGTAAAACCTGTCCGGCTAAATTAGACCATAATGATCTACTGGTTGCATACGCTCCATTCCAAAGTTTTCTTTGGATTAATGCACTTGGAGTAAAGGCAACATCAAATTCATTTCCAAAAGTCAGGCTTTGCTGAATTTGAAAATCATCACCAAAATGAAAAGTAGCAGCAACTACTTTTCCCTGAAAATTGTGGATAAGACTTTGTAAATATTGTGCTCCAGAAGGGCAAGCTCCACAAGTTTCAGACGTAAATTCTTCAATCAAAACTTTTTGTTGAAAACCGTTTGGTGCAATTTCGTCTGTTACTCCGGTTTCCAGTTGATCAATAGGGGTTTCCTGTTCTTCTTTTTTACAACTGATAATTGTTAAACCAATTAATAGTACTAAAATAATTTTGTTAAATTTCATATCATATATTTTAAAATACAAATGTAATAAAAATTACTTAAAAGCCGGAATTCCGGTAATATCATAACCTGTTATTAATAAGTGAATATCATGTGTTCCTTCATAAGTAATAACAGATTCCAAGTTCATCATATGACGCATTAACGGGTATTCGCCTGTTATTCCCATTGCTCCCAAAACTTGACGAGCTTCTCGAACAATTTTTAAAGCCATTTCCACATTGTTTCTTTTTGCCATTGAAATTTGTGCGGCCGTATCCTTTCCTTCATTTCTCAAGTTACCCAAACGCCAAACCAAAAGTTGTGCTTTGGTTATTTCGGTAATCATTTCGGCTAATTTTTTTTGTTGTAATTGAAAAGAAGCAATCGGTTTTCCGAATTGTGTTCTTTCTTTTGCATAGCGTAATGCTGTTTCATAAGCATCCATAGCTGCACCCAATGCTCCCCACGCAATTCCATATCTGGCAGAGTCCAAACAAGTCAAAGGTCCTCTTAATCCGTCAGCTTCCGGTAATAGATTTTCTTTGGGAACTTTAACATCTTGAAAAATCAATTCGCCGGTGGCTGAGGTTCTCAATGACCATTTATTATGGGTTTCAGGGGTAGAAAATCCTTCCATTCCTCGTTCTACAATCAGCCCTTTGATTCTACCCTCTTCGTTTTTAGCCCATACAATGGCGATGTCGGCAAAGGGAGCATTGGATATCCACATTTTGGCTCCGTTGAGCAAATAATAATCTCCTTTGTCGGCAAATTTGGTTTCCATTCCACCAGGATTTGAGCCATGATTAGGTTCCGTTAAACCAAAAGCTCCCATAAGTTCGCCGGTGGCTAATTTGGGTAAATATTTTTGTTTTTGTTCTTCACTTCCAAATTTCCAAATAGGAAACATAACCAAGGAAGATTGAACGGAAGCAGTTGAGCGGATACCGGAATCTCCACGCTCCAATTCTTGCATAATCAGTCCGTAAGAAATATAATCGAGACCTGCGCCACCGTATTCTTCGGGTATAAAAGGTCCGAAAGCGCCAATCTCTCCAAGACCTTGTATTAAATGTTTGGGAAATTTGGCTTTTTGGGCATATTCTTCTATAATGGGACTGACTTCACGCTTAACCCATTCGCGAGCAGCATCCCTTACCAATTTATGTTCGTCCGTTAATAAATCATCTACTTGATAATAATCAGGATGTTGAAATAAATCTTGTGCCATTTTTTTGTTTTTTAGTTGATTGCACAAACATAAGCATTTGATTTTAAATTTTTGATGTTTTATTTGATTTTTTAAAAATTATTATGCTTAATTTTGAGTAAAAAAATTATGAAAGCATCATTTGATATCAGTATTTATCCTTTGCAAGAAAATTTTGAGAATTCTATCAAGGATTTTATAAGAAAATTGAGAAAAACTCCATTTGAAATCATAGAAACGCCATTAAGCACACAGATTTATGGCGATTTTCATGAAATTATGGATTGGTTGGACAAAAATCTCCATAATACGTTTATATCGGAAGATCATTGTGTAGTCAGCTTAAAAATAATTAAAGGAGATAGGTCTGAATACAAGCCGTTTAAAGACTAAATTTTATCATAAATATAAGCAGCAACAGATTTTAGATCTTCTTTTTTAAAGGGCATTTTGGGCATCAAAGTAAACTTTTTCAAAGCTTCTTTGTAAACAACTTTATCTTTTGATGGTGAAGATGCAAAATTGACTATTGCTTGAATAAAATCTTGTTTTTGAGGATATTTTTTTAAATATAAATTTTTGATTTTTTTCATATCAGGCGCAATCATTTCTTCGCCGGCATGGCAAAAAGCACATTGTTTTTTGTAAAAAACAGCAGGATCCGTTGGAGAGATAGAAGTTAAGACTATAGGTTTTTCTTGTGATGTTATTGAAACATAAGAAAATTTGTTATTATTAAAGCCCAAAAGAAATATCATTAAAAAAGTAAAGGTCCAAAGCGTTCTCATGACAATATATTTAGTTGTTTTTATGCAAAAAAACATAAAATATTTTAAAAAGCCAAACAAAAAATGTTAAAAAATGTGATAAGATTAAAAAAATAAAATTATTGTATCTTTAATTATTGATTTTTTATATATACAATTTTTCGTATTTTTGCCAAAATTTTAAAAACAAAGAAATATGAATACAAAAAAAGTATCAATCATTTTATTGATCATGTTAAGCTTAAATGCTTTTTCTCAAACAAAAACCAAAGAAAAAGAGGGATGGAAAAAATCCGGAGATATCACTTTAACACTTGCACAATCCAGTTTTAGCAATTGGATTAAAGGAGGTGAAAATTCTATAGCCGCAAATGGTTTGATCAATTACAATTTTAACTACAAAAAATCCAAAAATGTATGGGACACCAAGTTGATTATGGCCTATGGATTAAGTCAAATATCCGGAGAAACGAAAAAAACCGATGACCGTTTTGAAATAAACTCTGTTTATGGATATCAAGCATCCAAACTTTGGTATTATTCGGCTTTTGCCAATTTCAAAACACAATTTACCGATGGGTACGATTACAGTGTAACGCCTAATATCATTACATCAAAATTGTTTGCGCCGGCATATTTGAGTTTTGGTCCCGGTATGCTATGGAAAAAATCTGATAATTTGCATATGAATTTTGCTCCTGCTACGTCAAAAATGACTATTGTCAATGATGATGTTTTGTCTGCTGCCGGAGCGTATGGAGTAGATCCCGGGAAAAAATTCAGATATGAAGTAGGGATGGCTGTCAATGGATATTATAAATTTAATTTGATGAAAAACGTTTCCTTGGAAAATATTTTAGATTTATATTCCAATTACTTAAAAAATCCACAAAACGTAGATGTTTCTTATCAAATGAATATGGTCATGACTGTAAACAAATACATTTCTGCCAATTTAGGTCTTCAATTTTTATATGATGATGATGCTTTACAAGATTTACAGTTCAAAGAAGTATTTGGCTTAGGATTTAATGCCAAATTATAAAAAAATAACTTTAAGTCCAAATATAAAAAAGCGATGTGATTTACTCACATCGCTTTTTTAATAAATACAAAAAAATCTATTTTTTAAATTTTTCAAGATATTTTTCATATAAATCGGCTCCTAAAATTTTTTGCATAGATTCCGTAAAACCTGATGCTTGATCAGCATCCTTTTCTACTGATTTTATAGCTTCCTTCATCGTTAATCCATTAAGAGTACCTCTATTTTCATACAAAAGCAAATATTTTTTTATACTGTGAGCTTTCAAAGTATTGGCTTGAAAAACTTCTTTAGCTTGGGTATCAGAAAGATCCAAAGCACTTTGTATTTTTTCTGTTTGCTTTTTCGCATAATCTTTTACGGAAAATTTTTGGTAAAAAGATTGTGCATGTAGGGAAAGACCTCCGATTACTAATATTAAAGTAAATAATTTTTTCATAATAATTTTATTTATAATTTATGCAATTTTAAAATTTTTTTGTCAATTGTCCAAATGATTTGTATACAAAATTGATTTCATTAAGATAATCATAAAAAAAAACCATAATCATAAAATATTTAAAGTTTTAAATAATAAAAAAACCGGCAAGAGCCGGTTTTTTATTTATTGATAATACTCAAATTATTCTCCAATAATTCTATATTCGGTTCTTCTGTTAACCGCATGTTGTCTTTCGGAACATTTAACTCCGTTTCTACAGTTATTTAACAATCTGGTTTCTCCATAACCTTTGGAAATAATTCTATCGGCACTGATACCTTTGGAAATCAAATAATTTTTGATTGCATCTGCTCTTCTTTGGGAAAGATCCAAATTGAAGGAATCGGAACCTCTGGAATCCGTATGAGAAGCCAATTCAATTTTTACATTGGGTTTGGATTTCAAAATAGGTAAAATCACTCTATTAATTT
>JALSTJ010000003.1 GCA_026983815.1 Flavobacteriales bacterium | reverse complement strand
AGAAAAAATGTAGGAAAAAGTTATAGAGTAGGACTTGAAATGCAGGGAGCTTATCAAGTAAATAAATCTTTGGATTTATCGGCAAATTTAACTTATAGTCAAAATAAAAATGTCGATTATTATGAGTTTGAAAACAATCAAATCGTAAAATACGGAAATACCGATTTGACTTATTCTCCTTCAATAATTGCAGGGGCAAGATTTGATTATAAAGCATTGAAAAACTTAAAATTGAGTTTATTTTCCAAATATGTAGGGGAACAATTTATGGACAATAGAAATATTCCCGAATCCAAATTGGATGCATATTTTGTTGAAAACTTTTTGCTGACTTATACAATCGATAAAAACTCTTTGTTCAAAAAAATGAGTTTGCAGTTGAAAATCAATAATTTATTTAACAAAAAATATGCTTCCAACGGTTATATGTGGGGCGATACTCCTTATTATTTTCCACAAGCGGGCAGAAATTTTTTAGCCGGAGTCATTTTGAAGTTTTAAAAAAAATTTTATATTTGGAAAATCTGATTTGGAGTAAATCGCACACAAACTATAATTATTATCAGCCGTTCTTTTTTTAAGGGCGGCTTTTTTATAAAAATGAATTAATCTTTTTTATTTTACATTGGAAAATATTATTTTTTGTTGCTCTTTTTTTTCTAATGAATAATTGGATATAAACAGTTCATTTCCATTTTGATTACCATTATCTCCTACATTTCGCATTCCATAGGTTAGATTCCATTTTTTAATATTTGCAAATGAGAATAAATCTCTTATAAATTCACTATCATCATAAGTAATAAGCCATTTATGATTAGTTTGTTTTAATACTTCTGCAAGCCGTTCGTGGTCAAAGTTTTTATGTAAACTTCCTTTTTTTCCGTAAAGAGCGGATTTTGTAGCAGAATAATAAGGTGGGTCAAGAAAAATAAAAACATTTTTTCCTCCAACCTCAATTACCTTTTGATAATCAAGATTTGTGATTTTGATATTTCCAAGAATTTGTGATAATGCTTTAACTCTTTCTATACTGGATTGAGTAAATCTTTTGTTAAAAGCAGCCTTAGAAAAGCCTCCACTTTCTGTTGTTCCTGAAAAGGTTATTCTATTAAACACAAAAAAAGCTGCTGCTTTTTTCAAATTGTTAAAATTATCTATGTTTTCAATTAGGTATTTATGCAATTCTTTACCGTTATTTGAATTATCGCGCCAATATTGGATTTGTTCAATGAGTTCATCCGGATTTTGCTGTGCTTGATTCCAAAAATGAAATAAATTTTCATAAATATCATTAATCCAAAACTTTTTAGTCGGATATTTTTGTTTGAGATATACGAAGACTGAACCACCTCCTAGAAAAGGTTCTCTAAATTCATCGAATTCTGGTATTAAAGGAGCAATAAATTTTATTGCACGGCTTTTTCCTCCCGGATATCTTAATGGACTTTTTATCATTGCTATTATGCTTTTTCTATTATTACTTTAAACTTATTTTCGTTGGCTTCATTAAATAATTTTTTTAGGATTTCTTTTTGTCTTTTATTTAACTCGGTATTAGTATCAATTTCGGTTTGATAAATATGTTTTGTTAATTTTGATGAAGTTAGTTTTAATACAGGAATTGCCGTATATTTTTTATCATTTACCGATACATTTTTCAGATTAGTATAAAGTATCATTTTTAGCAATCCGTCCTTAATATCTCCAATGCTTGGCAGTAAAGAGTTTTTTGAATGTTTAGCTTCAATCAAATAGATTTTGTCTTTCTCAATTTTTATTTCATCGGTAGTGAAATAATATTTTCCACCAAGGTAATTTTCAATAGTTATGGTTGCTTTTGTCAAAGTCGATAATGCTTCTTTTGGTTGTATGGTTTGCATCTCCCGATTTTGTGCTTCTTGTGCTTTTTCTCGGGAAGATTGCATAAAATCTTTTACACCATTTGTGAATTTATCGGCGAATCTATCAATACCTTGTTCGTTATGAAATTCAACAGCTAATAGTTGTCCGATTGAATTGTAGGCTTCTTTTGCTTTTTGAATTAAATTAGGAAATGATTCTTTGATTTCTTTTAAATTCCAATGCAATGCGGAACTATGATAGTTTTTTATTTCGGATATTTTTTGTTTTACCAACTCATTATCAAACTGTTGATTGGTTATTTTGTTAGTTCGTGTTTTATGTTTCTCGGCTGTTTTGTAATAGGCAAAAACAACAAAAATATCAAGTAAACTCATTAAAGAAATCGTATCCCATTGGATAAAATCTCTGTCACCTTTTTTCCCCTCATCTTTGATAATAGGAATAATTGTTATTCGTTTTGCGGTTCCAAGTGTATTATAAACCCTTTCGTAAGGATATGAACGAGTTCTTTTGGGCGAAACCCATTTTGATAATCCAAATGAAAAACCATCATAATTTATCAAACAATTTGCAGGTAATTCATTGATGTTAAAGTTTTTAAAATCAAAAGCCTTCAAATCATTAGTTAGCCTCGGGTTGTATTCAATTCCTGTTATTTGTGCTGTTATATTCATATTTCTAAATTTCCTATTTTCAAAAAACTCTTTATAAGATTAATCAACTACATTTTTTCTTTTTTCAATATAATCCAATGTTACAAATCTGTATTTTCCCTTATCCCTTTCTATAATTTCCAAATCATTGGTATTAACTTTTTGCCTAATAATTTTTTCCAAATCTCTAATGATTTCAATACCTATTGAATTTCGGTTTAATTGATTTGCCACTTTCATTGTCGTTCCGCTACCGAGAAAAGGGTCAAGGACCGTTTCGCCAACATACGAAAAAAGTTTTATTAATCGGTAGGGCAATTCATCGGGGAAAGCCGCAACCCCTTTTTCAAGTTTTGACCCGGGCAGGACATTGGTCATTTCCCAAATGGTTTTATACCAATTGTTATTCTGAAATTCTTTTTTATCAATTTTTGATTTCTCTCTCACTTCTTTTGAAATTGAACGATAATTAAATTTTCCTTTTTGAAAAATAATAATGCTTTCCAAAAGGTTATCAGGATAAAAATACATTGGATACGGATTTTGCAACAATACGCCACTTCGTTTACTTATTCGTAGATATCCGTCAGGTTTTTTCCAAACAATCTTATCTCTATATCTAAAACCAACCTTTTGAAAAATTTTTATTGCATCAGCTGTTATTGGGTATTTTGTGCCATTTACAAGCATATCGTCAATATTCAAAGCAAATATTCTGCCTTGTTGTAATACACGATAGGCTTCTTTTGCCATTTTTCTAATCACACCAAGATATTGATCATAATTTTTGAAAAGATCTTTGTAGTCAAACGGAGCATTAAAATATGGTGGCGAAGTAACAATTAAATGAATACTATCGTCAGGTATTTCTATCATACTCATTGAGTTGCCAAAAATAATTTTATGCTTGGTATTCATTTAATCATATTTTTAAATAATTATTTGTTTACAAATCATCCCCCCGCAAACGTCTAAAAGCACGCTGTGCATCGGTAAACCAAAAACTTGCCGGATATTCTATGATAATTTTTTTATACAATTCTTGGGCTTTGCTATCGTTTTCTTTGATTGTTTCATATATTTTAGCCATACGAAACAAGGCATCGTCTTTGTATAAATCTTCGGTTTTGTAATCTAATATTATTTGGTAGGTATCCAGAGCTTCGTCAAATCGGTTGAGTTTTTCCAAAGTCTGTGCTTTGGTCCAAAGAGCGTCATCGTAGATGAGTTGTCCTTTGAAATTTGTAGTTAAACTATCCAAAACTTGCAAAGCTCCCGTATAATTTTTATTGAAAATACGAAATTTGGCTTGCGCAAGTTTTTTCAAGCCGGTTTGGGTGCTGTCGTTTTCTTCTTTGTTGTTGATGATTTGAAAATACAAATCGATTGCATCGTTTGCAATCAAATCCGAATGCAAGGTTTTAAGCACTTTGAGTTGATTTTCAGCCCAATCTATATCCCCTTTAAAAAAAGAAGCACGGGCAATTTTATAAGTAGCCGAATAACCGATTTCGTTGTTGGGAAAATCCAATTGGACTTGGGTATAAAGTATCAAAGCTCGGTTAAACTGTTTTTCTTTAAGAAAGATATCGGCTTTTTTCATTTTTATTTGAGCTTGCAAGCTTTTGGAAAGCGGATTTTTCAATAAATCGTCGAGTAAAGCCAGAGCTTTTTTGTCTTTATTCAAATGAAAAGCTAAAAAATCGGCATAAAGAATTTTTAGTTTATACTGATTGTTGGTCAGCCACTTTTCGTTTAAATATTCTTGAAACTTTCTGTCAATAGCCGAAATATCTTCCGTGTCCGTAGCATCACCGATTTTTATTTCCAACAAGGCAAGCAAACTCAACTGTTGATAATTCGGATTTTCATTTTGACGACTCAAAAATTGATAGATACTTCGGGCTTGGTCTGTTTTTTTGTTTTGTTTGGCGGTTTGTGCCAAATAATAAATTTCGGATAAATTGGCTTCGTTTTTTTTATAAAGACTTCTCAGTTGAAAAAATGCTTTTCGATAATCTTTTTGTTGAATATAAATCCATTGCAATAAACGATAAAAATCGGGGTTGGGATTTTTTTGTATTTCTTCAATAATTACTTGTTTGATGCCTTCGGAATTGGTCGAATAATTTTCTTGAATATAAGGCGTCAGATAATAGCGGATACGAGAAGCATATCCGGGTTGAGCTTCCAATAATTTCAGATATTCCCGTGTCATTTCTTCCGGCATATTTTTTTGGGCATAAATTTGTCCCATTTGCAAATGATAATTTTGCTTGGGAAATTTTTTCATAGCTTCCCTGTAAAGCTTCATTGCATCGTCCAAGCGGTAAATTTCCAAAAAAGCATTTCCCGTTTGATAGACATAAATTTTCTTTTGAAGTGCTTTTGCAATAGCTTTTGAAAAATATTTTTTGGCTTTTATCGTATCTTTTTGTAACTGATAATTATAGCCCAACCAAACATAGAGTTGCGGTTGTTTGTCGGGATGTTTTTTTTTGATGAGTTTTTCCACCGCTTCAAATTTTCCTGCTTTTTGATAAGATTGTATCAAGCGGGTAAGATAAGTCGTTTGGTAAGGAAATTTGTTATACAACAATTGATATTCATTAGCAGCTTTGTCAAATTCGCCATCGTCAAAATATTTTCGGGCTAACTCGGGATTTTGAGCGGAAATTCCGATAGTAAAGCTTAGAAATAATATGCATAAAAAATTTTTCATCCTTACAAAAATACTAAAAATAATCCGTTTTAATCTTTATTTGTTTTTTTCTAAATTTGTTGAAAAATAATCAATTATGAAATTAAAAGAAATATACCGCTTGACCATTAAACTTTTTTTTAATTTATTTTTTGATTAAACAAACAATAGTTATAACAAATATAATTTTTTAAGGAAAATAACCAGAAATTTTAGATTTTCTTGTTATAAATCAAAAACCGATGGTCTTTTTTGAATGAAAATGTCTTTGACTCTTAAAGCAAATGCCATAATAAGATAAATAATGAATGAGATCCCCAGGGTGGCAAAAGACAAATAGATAAAAAATAATCTGACGGTATTTACCCGAATACCGAATTTATCGGCAATTCTGGTGGATACGTTAAAGCCATTTTTTACAAAAAAATATTTTATTTTTTCCAATTTATTCATTTACAGAGATTTTGAT
>JALSTJ010000002.1 GCA_026983815.1 Flavobacteriales bacterium | reverse complement strand
AAAAAGGTTTTCAGTATGTTTTTGACAGTTCCGGACCAACCAATTTAATTGTAGCCAATGGATATGATCTTTATAAAGATGTAAAAGCTAAATTGGGTTTTTAAAAGAAATCTAATTATCAAAAAATCAGAAAAGCTCGTGAACTACGAGCTTTTCTTTTATTTATAATCTTATGTAACAATTATAACTTACTTATTTTCAATATTATGACATTTGTTAGTAATTACTAAAAAATACAAAAGAAATCGGAAAATATTTTGTAAATTTGAGAAGATTTTAAAAATAATATATCATGAAGTGCTTAAAAGAAAAATTATATAAAAAAATCGAACAACACCGTCCCAGAACCAAAAGATTGGCAAAGGAATATGGAGATGTTGTAGTTGATCAAGTAAAAGCCGGACAAATCATCGGCGGTATGAGAGGAATTAAATGTCTCATTAGTGATATTTCCTATCTTGACCCTTATGAAGGAATCCGATACAGAGGTTATACACTACCTGAAGTTTTTAAACTTCTACCCAAACCCGAAGGAGCCGAAATGCCCTATGTTGAGGGACTGTACTATTTGTTACTCACCGGAGATATTCCTTCTAAAGAACAAGTAGAAGCTTTGATTATGGATATGAACAACCGTCGAATTATCCCCAAATATGTTTGGGATGTAATTGATTCATTCCCCAGTGAAAGTCATCCTATGGCAATACTTTCTGCTGCTGTTATGAGTTTGGAAAGAGAATCTTTATTTAATGTAAAATATCGTCAAGGAATCAGTAAAATGGATTACTGGGATCCAACTTACGAAGATGCAACCAATTTGTTGGCAAAAATGCCATTAATCGGAGCATACATTTACAATAAATTATACAATCCCGAAGGTGGTCATAGATACCCGGATCCCACATTGGACTTAGGAGCCAATTTTGCTTACATGATGGGAAAAGACAAACCTTATGATGATGTTTCACGTATGTATTTCATTATTCATGCCGATCATGAAGCAGGAAATGTTAGCGCCCATACGGGTCATTTAATTGCCAGCTCATTATCCGATGTATATTATGCAGTATCAGGAATGATTAACGGTTTGGCCGGTCCTCTACACGGTTTAGCCAATCAAGAAGTATTGAGATGGTTACAAGGTTTAATGGAAAAATTCGGCGATAATGTCCCCGGTGAAGAAGAATTGAAAAAATATGTTTGGGATACATTGAATTCCGGACAAGTAATCCCCGGATATGGACATGCCGTATTAAGAAAAACTGACCCGAGATATATGGTACAACGTGAATTCTGTTTAACACATCTTCCCGATGATCCGATTTTCAAATATGTTGACGCCTTATATAAAGTAGTACCGGATATTCTCAAAGAACAAGGAAAAGCCAAAAATCCTTGGCCTAATGTTGATGCTCAATCCGGAGTGGTTCAATGGCATTACGGTGTAAGAGAATTTGATTTTTATACCGTATTGTTCAGTATAGGTAGAGCAATTGGTGTATTGTCCAACATCATCTGGGATAGAGCATTAGGCTATCCGATTGAAAGACCCAAATCCATTACAACAGATATGTTGGAAGAGATGGTTGGTATTAGAAAAGAAGAACCGGAACATGCATAAACAAATTTAAAAAGGGCTTGAAAAAATCAAGCCCTTTTTAATTATCCCTTTATATGTTGCCTAACATATTCATACAAAATAACGCCCGTTGCTACTGATACATTGAGCGATTGCATTTTATCAGACATAGGAATTTTAATAATTTGATCACTATTTTTAAGTAAATTCTTACTAATACCCTTTCCTTCGCTACCCATAATTAATCCAAATTTTTCTTTAAAATTGACATCATAAATCAATGTATTCGACTTTTCGGATGCAGCAAATATTTTAAAATCATAACTTTTCAATAGAAAAATAGCATCCAATAAATGTTTGGATCGAGCAATTGGAATATTATAAATTCCTCCGGCAGAAGTTTTAACTACATCCTCATTGATTGGAGCCGAATTATTTTCAGAAATAATCACACCGGAAACATCAGCCGCAACAGCAGTTCTAATTATTGCACCAAAATTTCTTGGATCTGTAATACCGTCTAATAAAATAAAGCTTTGAATATTTTGGGTTTCCTTAGATAAAAGTTCCTCTAAAGTCCAAATTTTAACCGGACTTACAAAAGCTACCACACCTTGATGATTTTCACGAGTCAAACGATGGAGTTTTTCAATAGGAACAATCTTGTATGCAATAGAATGGGTTTCCAACAAATCTTTTAATTTATAAAAAGACTGACCTTGTAGATTTTTTTGGACAAAAATTTTATCAATATGCTGTCCGGATTGAATGGCTTTCATCACCGGATGCATGCCATATATAATATTTTTTTTCATAAAAAAGAAAATTATTATTTTGTTAATAAAAAAGTTATTAAAAAACAAAAATATACATTATTAATAATTTTATTATAATTATTTTGATAATCTTTAAATATTTTATTTTTTTAAAAAAAATTAATCCAAGTTAAAATCTTTTTTTATATATTTACCTTAAAATTATAGAAATTATAAAGATTATGAAAAAAACATTACTTATTTTATTATTTTTATTGATTGGCTTAACAAGTTTCGGACAATCAATAACGTGGACACCTGTTTGGACAGGTTTTGCTACAGATTCCAGAGGAATTAGTTTTATTCATGTAAAAGATTATCAAGTAGCATGGGCTGTCGCTTATGATGGTGCAGATACTAATAATACTATTCGTGCACTTACGAAAACATCTGATGGGGCAAATACTTGGACTGCCATAGATCCTTTAACATCCAATGGAGTTTTTGATCAAGGTGTATCTATGGTTTTCGGTATGAGTGGAGATGAAGCTTATGCTGCGCTTTTTAAAAATAATATCGGTGCCAATAAGCTGATTAAAACTACAGATGGTGGTGCTACTTGGGCGGATGCCATGCCTTCCAGTATGTATAACAGTTCTAATGCATTTTTGAACATTGTATATTTCTTTGATTCACAACACGGATTGCTACAAGGTGATCCTGTAGGAGGAAAATTTGAAGTTTATACAACCAGTGATGGTGGGGCAACTTGGACTCCGGTTTCCGCAAATGATATTCCTAATCCTCAAGCCAATGAATTCGGGTATGTTCATGGATACGCTGTTGCAGGAAATAGCTTTTGGTTTACAACAGCAACCGGACGTCTTTATAAAACAACCGATATGGGACATACTTGGACTGCCTACTCTACCCCAATTCCTGATTTTGGTGGTGTTAATGTGAGTGGTGTTTATGCAAATGTTACTTTTAAGGATGACAATGAAGGTTGGATTTTAAAAAATGATAAAACACTTTATCATACAACCGATGGAGGTGCTACTTGGACACAAGTAACTACTTCAGGAACTCTGTTCCCTGTAGATATTGCTTATTTGGAAGGAACCACCAATACACTATTAACTGCCGGAAGCGGACAAAATGATTCCGGTACTTCTATAAGCACAGATGGAGGAGCAACTTGGACAGTCATTGACAATAATGTGCAACACTTAACCATTTCACCAAAAGATATGCATTATGTTTTAAGTGGTGGATTTTCTAATCAAGCTAACAGTGAAGGAGTTTTTGTCTATAAAGATGCTACGTCGGTAAAGGATAATGCAATCAAAAATCTATTGGTATATCCAAATCCTGCTAATAATTACGTTAAAGTGAGTATTCCTAATAATCATATCAAAGAAATTGTTTTATTTGATGTAACCGGAAAAGAAGTTGCACATTATAATAATTTGGACATTTCCAATTATACTTTGGATTTATCACATTTCAACAAAGGATTTTATCTACTAAAAGTTACGGATGAACATCAAGCCAATCAAACTATTAAATTGGTAGTAAAATAAACCCATTTTTGTAAAAAATTAACCAAGAGGAATGAGTTTTTCATTCCTCTTTTATTTTTATATCATTTTTTGTATTAATTTTGAACAAAAATATACTCTAATGAAAAAAGGTCCATTGTTTTATGCCAAAATTCTATTATTCGGTGAATATGGAATTATTAAAGATTCCAAAGCTTTGGCCATTCCTTTTAATCATTTTAAAGGAGGATTGAAATTAGGTGATTTAAATAATAAAAAAGATCAATCTTCAAATAAGGTTATTCGTGAATTTTATCAATATCTCAAAGATAAACATCTGGAACATCCCCAACTGATAAATTTGGATTTTGAAACTTTCAAGAAAGATCTGCAAAACGGATTATATTTTGAATCCAATATTCCCGAAGGTTACGGTATTGGAAGTTCGGGAGCATTGGTCGCAGCCATTTACGAACGATATGCAACAAACAAAATAACCGTTTTGGAAAATCTTACTCGTGAAAAATTACTCAAACTCAAAGAAATTTTTGGCATCATGGAAAGCTACTTCCATGGAAAAAGCTCAGGATTGGATCCTTTAAACAGTTATTTGAGTATCCCTATTCTAATACAATCCAAAGAAAATATTGAACCCACCGGAATTCCTTCTCAAAAAGAAGGAAAAGGAGCAGTCTTTCTTATTGATTCACAACAAATCGGAGAAACGGGTTCCATGGTGAGTATTTTTATGGAAAAATTGAAAAATGAAGGTTTTAGAAAAACCCTGAAAACTGAATTTATAAAATATACCGATGCTTGCGTTCATGATTTTCTTAGCGGAGATATGCAATCGCTTTTTGGAAACTTGCGTCATTTATCATCAACCGTTTATCAAAATTTTAAACCCATGATTCCTACACACATGCTAGATGTTTGGAAAAAAGGATTGGAAACGGAAGATTACTTTCTTAAACTTTGCGGCTCGGGTGGTGGCGGATATATCCTAGGATTTACCGAAGATTTTGAAAAAACCAAAGAAGAATTAAAAGATTATAAACTACAAGTGGTCTATAGATTTTAAAAGTGAAAAACAATCAACAAAATGATTTTTTGTCTATACTTTCCGGTTTCTTTTTACTGGTAAGGGTTCAAAATATTATCCTTCTGACACTTGCTTTCTACCTAACTGCCAAATATGTTTTTCTTCCGCAATTTTCTTGGCATGAAATCCTTTTTAATAAGTATTTCTTTTTATTGGTAATATCCACAGATTTAGCTGTTGCCTCAGGATATCTCATCAATAGTTTTTATGATTATAAAAAAGACCTTATCAACCGTCCCCAAAAAACTCTTCTTGAAGAACGGATTGAACAAAAGAAAAGAATTTATTTATATTTTATTTTTAATTTTATAGCGACCGGTTTAGCAGTTTTTATATCATGGCGCGCTGGTGTTTTTATTGCTTTTTATATTTTTTTGATTTGGTTCTATTCCCATAAAATAAAATCTTGGGCTTTGATAGGAAATATTATTGCAGCTATATTGTATATTTTTCCATTTTTTGGAATATTTCTATTCTTTAAGAAAATTAATGGATTCATTCTATGGCATGCTTTCTTTCTTTTTATTTTATTGATAATTAAAGATTTAACAAAATCACTTGTTAATATAAAGGGCGAGTTATTGGAACAAAATATGACCTTGCCTGTTAAATATGGAGAACGCAGGACTTTTCAGATTATTTTTATTTTTTCTTTGATTTTAATTTTACCTATACTTGTATTATTAAATCATCATCAATTAGGAGCCATGCGATATTATTTCTATATTTTTGTATTTTCTTATTATTCCATGCTATTTATTACCATTAAAAAACTAAAAATCAGGACAACTTACCATTTCTATCTCCTGATTAAATTTTTATTAGTTTTGGGAGTTTTTAGTCTAATGTTAATAAATCTTTGATAAAAAAATTTAATAACTTCAATCAAATAGCTTATTTTCGCTACATAAATTTTTGATATGTCTAAAATTCTTATTGTCGGCACTTTAGCTTTTGATGAAATCATTACTCCTTTCGGAGAATCCGGTAAAATTTTAGGAGGATCAGCTTCTTATATTTCATTGGCTTCACGAAAAATATCTAATGATGAAATTGGAGTTATTTCCGTTATCGGACAAGATTTTCCCGAAAAATATATCCAAAAATTCAAGGATAATCATATAGATCTATCCGGAGTTCAACGATTATCTAATGAAAAATCTTTTTATTGGAAAGGTAAGTATCACAATGACCTAAATAAACGCGATACTTTGATCACCGAAGTAAATGCTTTGGAACATTTCAAACCTGAAGTTCCTCAAAAGTTTAAAAATGCAGAATTTCTGATGTTAGGAAATTTGCACCCTTCCCTTCAAAAAGATGTAATTTTACAAATGTCACAACGACCCAAATTAATTGCCTTGGATACCATGAATTTTTGGATGGATACCGCTTGGAACGAACTCATAGAGTTATTGAAATTGATTGATATTTTGATTGTAAATGAAGAAGAAGCGCGTCAATTAACACATGAATATTCATTAGTTACAGCAGCCAAGAAAATTTTTGAGATGGGACCTGAATTCGTTATTATCAAAAAAGGAGAACATGGAGCATTATTGTTTCACAACAAAAATATTTTTTTTGCTCCTGCCCTTCCCTTAGAAGAAGTTTTTGACCCAACCGGAGCAGGTGATACTTTTGCCGGCGGATTTATGGGACAAATTGCCAAAAATGGAATTATCAATTTTGAAGGAATGAAAACTGCTGTAATTTCAGGATCAAATTTGGCATCATTTACCGTTGAAAAATTTGGAACCAAACGTTTGGAAGAAATTCAAGAAAATGAGATAAAAAATCGCTTGCTGGATTTTATCAGCTTAACTCAATTTGATATCGAATTGATATAATGTCTAGATTATTTATAATTATCAGCTTAGCTATTTTGCTTGCACGATGCAATCAAATCGGTGAATGGAAGCATTCCAAAGGTATAGAAAAACCTAAAGTAAATTTTTATGCAGCCAATTTTCAACTTCCGGATTCTACGGGAACTTACAGAGATTTTTACAGGCACTTATCTCAAGCCAATATTTTGGATTTTTGGGCTTCATGGTGTCGCCCTTGTAGAGAATCCGCCAATCCTTATTATCAAAAACTCTATATAAAATATCATAAAAGAGGTTTGAATATTTTTGGCGTATCCGGTGATCGTCATCAGTATTTTTGGAAACAAGCATTAGAACAAGACCGTATTCCTTGGATAAACACAATTGATTCCACACATTTAATTTATAAAAGATTTGAAATAAAAAGTATCCCCAAAATGTTTCTGATTGATAGTAAAGGAAAAATTATTGGAATCAATTTATGGGGAGAAAATCTGGAAAAGAAAATTGATAGCATGTTGGCAGAGACAAATTAATTTTGATTGTTTTTCAATAAAGCATACACGGGAAAATGATCACTAAATCCATTCTGATACTTTTTGCCTTGATAGGTTCTAAAGGGAAAGCCTTTGAACTTGCCCTTCCAAATGCTTAAATAACGTGGTTCATAAATTTTAAAATCCAGGAATTTACAATCTTTATCTTTACCGGTCATATTACGGGAAAACAAAATTTGATCAAACATCAACCATCGATGATGATGATAAGTACTTCCTATTTTTTTATGCATAAAATCAAGTGCGGGATTAAAAAAACCTAAAGAAAGTATTTCCGATTGGATATAGGGGTCATTGGGATTGGTATTGAAATCACCCATTAAAATTATGTGGGGATTATCTTCTTCATATTGGATATAATTTATTTGTTCGCTCAATCGCATAGCCGCTAATTTTCTTTTTTGGTCAGATTCCATATCCCCTTCTCGTCTGGAGGGCCAATGATTGATAAAAAAATGAAAATTTTGACTACAAAACCTGCCTTTACAATACAAAATATCACGGGTTTGATAGACCTTACCTTCATCATTATATAAATTTACCGGATATGGAATCGCTTCCAATATTTGAAATTTTTCGGGGCGGTATAAAAGAGCAACATCCATTCCTCGGATATCATTTGATTCAAAATGAATAAAATGATAATGATATTTTTTCAAATGTTTGTTATGAATCAAATCTTTCAAAACCTTATTGTTTTCAACCTCTGCAAGACCAATAAGAGCCGGAGGTTCTCCGGTTTCATGGTAACCAATCTTGCCAATGGTCTTAGCAATTTTATAAGTTTTATTAAAATACCGCTTTTTTATCCAATGCATAATCCCTTTAGGGGTAAAATCATCATCCAAAGTATCGGGATCATTATAGGTATCAAAAAAATTTTCAAGATTATAAAAAGCAATATTAATAATCATAATAAAACTATTTCTTCAAGGTCTTATGCGTGCCATCGCAAAATGAAGGATTGTCCGTCAATTTACATCCACACAAAAAATATTCTTTGGTTTCTTCTACTGTAAATATGAAAGGACGCATACCCGAATCCGAATGAGCCCCATCACAAAAAGGTTCACGTGAAGAAAGCCCGCAAGTGCACCAAGCATAGTTTTTGCCCGCTTCCAATTTTACTTTATAAGGTCGATTTGCCATAAACTTTTTTTTATCAACTAAAATAATACAAATTCTTATTAAATTTGTCCATTGCATAAATAAAAATATGAAAAAACAACCCAAAAAAGGAAAACTTATAATTTTTTCGGCACCATCCGGAAGCGGAAAAACTACTTTGGTTCGGTATCTACTTGAAAAACCTGAACTGAATTTGGCTTTTTCCGTTTCGGTGGCATCTCGTGAAAAACGTCAAGGAGAAGAACATGGAAAAGACTATTATTTTATATCGCCGGAAGATTTTAAACAAAAAATAAAAAATAATGAATTTGTTGAGTGGGAAGAAGTTTATACTAACAGTTTTTATGGAACTCTAAAATCTGAAATCGAACGCTTGCAAAAGCAAGGAAAAAATATAATTTTTGATATTGATGTCAAAGGTGGACTAAACATAAAAAATCAATATCCCGATGAAAGTTTGGCAATTTTTGTAATGCCTCCTTCAATTGATGAACTAGCCCAAAGATTAAAAAAGAGAAAAACAGAATCATCGGAAAAAATTCAAATGCGAATTAATAAAGCTGAAGAAGAACTATATTATGCGCCGCAATTTGATGTTATTTTGCACAACAATAATCTTGATGAAGCTAAGAAAAAAGCTTATAAAATTGTTTCTGAATTTATAAATCAAGATAAAAAATGAAAAAAACGGGCTTATTTTTTGGTAGTTTCAACCCAATTCACATAGGACATCTGATCATAGCCAATCATTTGGCAGAACATACAGATTTAGATGAAGTCTGGTTTGTGATTACGCCACATAATCCACATAAGAAAAAAGAAAGCTTATTAGATGATTTTCAACGTTTGAGCATGGTAAGATTGGCATTGGAAAATTATCCGAAAATGAAGGCATGTAATGTAGAATTTGGCTTACCTCAACCCAATTATACCATACATACGCTCACGGTTTTGCAAGAAAAATATCCCAACAGAAAATTTTATTTAATCATGGGGCAAGACAATTTGGCAAGCTTGCCCAAATGGAAAAATTATGAAGCCATTCTCGAATATTATCACATTATGGTTTATCCCAGAATTACAAAAAAAATAATCCCGGAGGATTTGACACATCACCCTAAAATAAGTTTTATAAAAGCCCCCATTATCGAAATTTCGGCTACACAAATCAGAAAAAATATTCAAGAAAACAAAAATGTCCGCCCACTATTGCCCCCCGAAGTTTATCAATATATTGATGAAATGAATTTTTATAAAAACTAAAAAATACTTTGCACAGCTTGCCAATTATTATAAAGCATCCAGAAATAAATACTGGCAAAAATCAAGGTTAAGATCAACTGCATACCGGTAGAGGTAAGAAAACCTACAAAGGCACCGAAAGCAGCTTTCAAAGATTTTTCTGTATCATTATTTTTGATGTATTCTCCGACAAAAGCTCCAACAAAAGGTCCTATTAAAATCCCTCCGGGAACGGGCGAAAAAAAGCCTATCGCCAACCCAATAATCGAGCCGTAAATACCGTATTTGCTTCCTCCGAATTTTTTTGTCCCAATTGCCGGAATAAAATAATCCAAAACCGAAACAATTAAAGTTGCAATAAAAGTAATTGCCAACAATGACCAATCATCAGGAATAGGTTTTGCCAACATGGTAAGCAACAATCCCAACCAAGCACTAAAAGGTCCGGGAAGACCGGGTACTATACAACCAACAATACCTACCAAAATAAGAATTAACCCCAGGATGATGAGTAAAAGGTCCATATTATATGCATTTTTTCATTTGCTAAGTTACAATAAATATACCATTTTTTTAAAAAAAACCTATAAAAAACCGAAACCCGAAATTTAGTTTTATCTTTGCATAATCAAATCAAAAAAATCATTAAAAAAATGAAAAAAACTTTATTATTAGTAACAATCTTAGTATTAATTACATCCTGTCAACAAAAACCAAAAACCGGTTTTGTAGATACTGAAAAAATCTTTAAAGAATACCAAGGAAGTAAAGACTTGGAAAAAGAATTAAAAGAAAAACAAGAAAAATTTTCAAAAAAATATGACTCATTAGTTCAACAATGGCGTCAAGAAGTGATGAATTTTCAATCCAAAGCAAAAAAATTATCTCCCAAACAATTGCAACAAAAAGATCGGGAGCTTTATCAAAAACAACAAATTCTTCAACAAATGCAACAACAGGAAAGTTCTAAACTAACTGCCGATATACAAGCAAAAAATGATTCTATTGTAAAAAAGGTTTACAAATTTGTGGATGACTATGGGAAGAAAAATCAATATGAATATATCTTTGGCAAAAATACCACAGGAAGTGTTTTATACGGAAAAAACGAAAATGATTTGACCGATAAAATTTTAGATGCATTAAATAAAGATTACACCAAAAAATAATCATCAAAAATAACCATGAAATCATATAGGTAGATGCTTATATGATTTCTTTTTTTTACCATGGCATGGATACTTCATATTGAAACTTCAACTAAGAATTGTTCGGTTGCTTTATCTGAAAATGATAAAGTATCGGATCTATTGGAATATGCCGGACAAGGATATTCTCATGCAGAAAAATTGCATGTTTTTATAGATAAAATTCTAAAAAAAAATGGGTTAAAACTACAAAATTTATCTGCGATTTCCGTCAGCAAAGGACCCGGCTCATACACCGGATTACGAATTGGAGTTTCTACTGCCAAAGGATTGGCTTATGCATTAAAAATTCCATTAATTTCGGTTTCAACCCTTCAACATATGGCACAACAAATAAGAAAAAACGGATTTATCATCCCAATGATTGATGCCCGCAGAATGGAAGTCTACAGTGCTGTTTTTGATCAGGATTATCAAATGATTAGAGAAGTTCAAGCGGAAATCATCAATAAAAATTCTTTTACAGAATATTTGGAGCAAAAACAGGTATTTTTCCTTGGAGATGGAGTTTTCAAAGTCAAAGAAATTATCACTCATCCGAATGCCATATTTACGGATTTTATTTATCCATCTGCAAAAGAAATGACAGCTATTTCTTATCAAAAATTTGTCAATAAAGATTTTGAAGACATTGCTTACTTTGAACCCTTTTACTTAAAAGATTTTATTGCAACCCAAAAACTAAAAAAATAGAAGAACAGATTTAATTTTTCGAAAAAACTTTTTATATTTGCAGTCCCTATAAGCGGGTGTGGTGAAATTGGTAGACACGCTAGACTTAGGATCTAGTGCCGCAAGGCGTGGGGGTTCGAGTCCCTTCACCCGCACATAAAAAACTCCTTTCATTGTATATGAGGGAGTTTTTTTTTATCTTAGTGCTTTAAAATTTTACAAAATGTTGGAATCTTCCTTTAGTCTTTTTTCAGATTTTATAAAAGCTATTCCGCTGGGTATTACATTAAGTTTTTTGATTGGTCCCGTTTTCTTTGTATTATTGGAAACCGGAGCTACAAAAGGTGCACGAGCAGCCATTGTTTTGGATTTGGGAGTAATATTTGCCGATATGGTTTTTATAGCTATCGCTTTTTTAGGTAGTTATAAATTATTAAAACAACTTACCCATCACCCTGCATTATACGGTGTTGGCGGCATGATAATGATGGTTTATGGCATCATTACCATTATCCGTAAACCCCCGAAAGAAAGTTTGGAAAATGAAACTGAATTGGAAATCCCAAAAAATAATTATCTGGGGCTTTTTGTCAAAGGTTTTCTTTTGAACTTTATCAATATCGGGGTATTGGCATTTTGGTTGGCAATGATTATGATTTTTACACCCACTTTTAACTTGAATGTTTCTCGTGTTGTTGCTTTTTTCGGTGGAATCCTCAGCGGATATTTTTTGGTGGATTTAGCCAAAATTTTTCTGGCAAAACAATTTAAATCCAAAATGACCAGACAAAGAGTGATTTACATCCGAAGAGTTATTGGTATTGTATTGTTTGTCGCCGGAATTTATTTAATAAGTGAAGGTTTTAATGAAGACAAAGGGCTGAATTCTACGATTGAACACATTCAAAAAATCAAAGGTCATTAACTGAACAAAAAGCCGGAAAATTTTCCGGCTTTTTGTTTAATACTTACAATTTACATTTTAATGTCAAAATAACATTTCTACCCGGACCCGGAATATTTTGTTCCCGCAAAACCGACAGATTTGATATATATTTTTCGTTCAAGAGATTATGAACGGATAAACTCAAAGAAAAATCTGCTTTTTTCCAATCAATGGAAGTTCCTATTCCTGTATTAATTAATGTATAAGCGGGATATTCATCTTCAAAGGAACTTACTTTTTCTACTTTAAAAAAATGATCAGCTGACACAAAAACATAAGGATTTTTAAAAGAAGTATTTTTTGTTTTGAAATTGATTCGCAAAGTGTTTTTCCATTGGTCAGCAGGTATCAAAGGTAGAAATTCTCCATTTTTTTGGATTCCTGTAACAGTAGCAAAACTTGCATCATAATGTAACCAATCCCAAGGATGCGGATGAAGGTGAAAACCTATTTCTCCACCATATAAATATGCATCGGTTTGTTTGTATTCATAGACGGGATATATAATCATCGGTTGATTTGTAGGACTCAAATAGATATAATTATTGATGTTATTATAGAATCCGTTTATATAAAATTCAATATGGGAGCTTTCGTAGGAAATATTAAGGTCTGTTTGCAAATTTTCTTCGTTTTTTAAGTCGGGGTTTCCAAATTCCAGTCTATTATCGTGTAAACCGTTTGAAGTAAGTTCGGCGAGGTTGGGCGCTCTAAAACCTTTGGCGATATTCATTCGGAGATTGAGTCTTTCGTAAATATTTGTTTTGACACCTATTGCTCCACTGATGGAATATAACGTTTTATTTATCTCGGGACGATAATCGGCATTACCTTCTTCACCTATTTTTTGAGTTTTTATTGTTCTTATATCGGCTCTTATTCCCGATTGAAATTGTAAATTAAGCAAAGGAAAATTAAAAACACCGAAAATTCCCGAATTGACAATATCCGCATTGGGCAATAGGAAATGTTGTCCGAAATTATGATTGTTTTGATACATATTTTGTATGCCGAATATGGTTTGTGTTTTATGAAAGGTTGGGAGTTTCCAGTTTATATCCCAATTAAATGTTTTTAAATTCATACCGATAAATGTATTGCCTTGTTTAATAAGTTCCCGTTGATGTCCGGTATATCCCAAGGTTGAAGTGATATGCGATTTTTTGATTGACAAAGAGTTTTTAATACTTATTTTATTATTGGTCAACAGTTGATATTTATCTACGGGTTTATAATGAAAATCATCTGTAATTCCCGTGGGCATTCCATTTATTCTTTTGTTAAAACCGTATCTGATTTCGGTATCTAATTTTCCTGTTTTAAAATCTATTCCAGTGGCTAAATGATAATTTTCGTTAGCCGAATTTGCGGCAAATTTTCCATCGGGTAATTCAAAATCTCCGTTTTGTTTGGCAGAACCTCTGACAAGGAATTTTATTTTTTTACCCGATTTTTTATATCCCGAAGTCAAATATTTACCTTTTGTATCGGAGTAATATTGGAATTTTCCATCGATTTTGGTTTTGTCTGTGTCGGCGAATTTTTCGGGGACTAAATAAACCACTCCACCTAAAGCATCCGAACCATATAATAAAGAAGCAGGTCCTTTGATTACTTCCACTGCTTGTATTCCGGCTTCATCAATTCCTAGCCCATGTTCTTCTCCAAACTGAAAATTTTCTACACGCATTCCTTGATCAAAAACCAACACGCGATTGCCGCTGAGACCTCTAATAACCGGTTTGTTTATACCGGTTCCTGTGGATATTTTGGTTATGCCCGGAATTTGAGCAATTCCATCCATCAAATTTTGTATGCCGTTTTTTTCCATTTCTTTTATACTTTTTCTACTGACTTTCATTACATTATCTTTCTGTAGCTTACTGAAAGGAGTAGAAACAATCACGGCATCCAAATCAAAAACTTTTTCTTTTAGAAATACTTTTATATGCAACTGTTTTTGAGTAAATGTCAAAGTTTTTATATAATCTTGATAACCAATTGCTTTAATTACCAAAGTTATTTTATCTAATGTTATGTTTTTTATGTCAAATTTTCCATCTATATCACTTATACCATATTGTCCTGTTTCTTTGATTTGTATAGTAGCTCCCACTATTGGTTGCTTATCTTTATTGCTTAGTATAGTTCCCGTTAAATTATATTGCGAAAAGGAAAGAAAGTTTAATAACAAAAGAACTCCTGTTAATATTTTTTTCATCTCTATTGATTTTTAAAGTTATAAATTTTTATGATTTCCGGCTTCAACAGAATAATATTTCATTTGTATGTTTTAACCAAACGATATCCATATTCTATCATCATAAGAAGCCAATTTTTTATTTTGTTATTTTATAAAACAACAACTATTGGAGGAGCTCGTAAATGGTAAGCATAGAAAACACTACTATAAGATATTTGAGGTTTTTGCCTATTTATTTTTGAATAGAAAACCGGTAGAAAATAATATTGCAAAACCGGTGTATGAGTGAAATGAGATAAAATATTTTTATGAAAAATGCTACAAGCATTGTTCGATTTCTCATGAATACTTATTTCTTTATGAGAATATTGTTGATGATTCACTGTCAACATATGGTATAATCTCATAATGGATGGTCCCTGAAACAGGAAAATCCATATAAAAACCAATATGTATTTTTGACTAAATTTCACCCTTGTTCTATCATAAAAATTATGCAAATTTAGTCTTTTTTTTAAATTTTATACTTTTGCATTGATAAACCTAAGTTCTTATATGCCAAAAAAGTATTCAATTATTATAAATTTCTTGATTATTCTCCTATTTTTATATGGATGTAATACAAAGAAAAACAAAAAAAACATCAAAGAAAAAACAAAGATAGATTCCTTAATAAAACAGTGGGACAGCTTGCCTTTGCCGGAACAAGAAAAAAAGTATGACTCAGTTCTACAGAATAAAACCGACATGACACCAGCTGCAAAAGCTAAACTGATGTTTGATTTGTCCAATATATATTTAGATACCGATCAATCAAAGAAAGCAGAAGAGATTCTAATAAAATTAATACCTATTTATACCCGGCTCAAAAATAAAGAAATGCTGGGAAAAGTTTATATTAATTTAGCTATTGCATACGGAGATTTAGAAAAAAAAGACCAACAACTATCTGCAATTAATAAAGGAATTGAAATTGCAAAAGAAATTCATTCCGAGCGACTGGAAAGCAGGGCTTATAGCGAGATGTCACGAATCTTTTATATTTCCGGGGATTATAATAAGTCTCTACAATTCCTAAAACATGTTCTAAAACTTCAACAAAAGCAAAAAGACAGCTTAGGTATTGCCGCTTCCTATCAAAATATGGCTGTAATAAGCGCCGAAAATAATAATAACGATCAAGCTATCAAATACTTATTAAAAGCATTGGAAATTAACAACCAAATTAATGACATCCCCGGAAAAGCCATCATATATAATAACCTCGGCGCCCTATATCTAGATAATAAACCCAATTTTAAGAAAGCAATAGATTACCTTAATAAAGCTATAGTTTTAAAGAAAAAATTTGGCATCCCCATTGATGATGAATACCATAATCTGGCAAAAGTTTATTTCTTGCAAAAAGATTATAAAAAAGCTGAAAAATATTATTGGCTGGCTTATAGAAACTCAAAGCCGAGTAAAGATAAAAAAACTATCATTCAATCGTTGCTGAAGCTGGCAATGAAAGAAAAAGATTTGAAAAAAATAGCCCGAATGCACCAAATGGAAGATTCAATTTTGGTTTTGATGGAAAAAGAAAAATCCAAAGAACAAGTCCGTTTACTCGAAAAAAACTATAAACTAAATCTGGAAAAAATAAAACTTTCAACCAAAAACAAAGAGTTGAAAAAAAATCTATATTTATATTGGCTAGGAGTTTTATTATTATTATTTGTAGGAATCATGTTTAGTCTGATCTATATCAACAAATCCCTTAAATTGCAAAAAGAAAAATTGGTGTTGGAACAAAAACTTTTACGGGCACAACTAAAACCTCATTTTATTTTTAACAGCTTGGCAGCACTTCAAAAAACTCTAATTTTCGACTCTCCAATGAAAGCCATTACCTATCTTTCTAAATTCGCAAATTTGATTAGAAAAAACTTCGATTTTATCAACAAAGGAGAAATTACTTTGGAAGATGAAATAATGCTTTTAAAAGATTATGCGGAAATGCAAAAAGTACGAATGGAAAAAAACTTTGAGCTCGTTTTTGATATTGACGCTAAAATAGATACAAAAAAAACCACAATTCCTCCCTTATTATTACAACCTTTGGTTGAAAATTCTATTGAACACGGTTTTAGTAAAATCACATATACCGGTAAAATTATAATTAAAATTTTTATTCAAAAAAATAAACTCTGTTTTGAAATAAAAGACAATGGTATAATGAAAAGAAATAATTCAAATGAAAAAAGAGAACATGCTTTGGAAATTTTGAAAAAAAGACTGGATTTCTTTAACAAAAAAACTTTATCAAATTTTAAAATAATATCAAATCCAGAGGGAACTCGTGTTTCTTTTTGCATCGACAAAAAATATAATTGAAATTCTTTATGATAATTATAATCAAATTGTTAATTTTGTAAATTATTTAAATAAATTTCACCAACTAAATGAAAAAAATCATAATCTTAATATTAATATTCTCATTGATTTCATGCAAGCATAAAAATCCATCTCCTGCTATAAAAACGGATATAAATTTCAAGAAATTGGATTCATTGGTAAATGTTTATTCAAAGAAAAACCTCAAGGAACGCATTAAATTTTTTGATACATTTCAAAATAAAAATATTGAAAAAGCTCCTCCCAAATTTCAATGGAAAATTTTCCATCAAAAAGGAAAAGCGGAACTTCAGTCTAAAAAATACAAAGAAGCCAAAAATAATTTTAAAAATGCCATCATCATTGCCAAGCATTTAAAAGACCATCACGCTTTAATCCAATCGAAAATAAACTTAGGTATTGTATATACCCTTCAAAAGAAAACAAATGATGCTTTAAAAGTCTTATATGAAAGTTTAAAACTAACCAAGCAATATAATTACACCGATCTGGAAAATTATATTAAAGTAGCTTTATCACATATTTATTTTTTATCTAAAGATTATGAAAAAGGGCTCAAATTACTCAAACAAATAGAAAAAGAACAAATAAAAAATAATGATTCGATCTCACTTGCGGCTACTTATCAAAATATTGCCAACCATTACAAAAGATTAAATAATTTACAAAAAGCATATGAATATTACCTAAAAGGGCTTCATCTCAAATTAAAAACCGGAGATGATGCTTATTTATCAAAATTTTACTCCAATTTGGGGATACTCAATTTTTCCATGGGTAAACCTTTGGATAGCAGTTTATATTACTTTCTCAAAGCCAAAGAAAAAGCCATCCCTGCTCCTTCTGCTGATTTATATAAGCTTATCGGAGTTATTTATATGGAAAAAAAACAGTTTGATTCTGCAAAATATTATTATCAAAAATCCTTATCCATATCCAAAACCAAAGAAGATAGTATCAAAGCTTATGATGCATTTCTCAATTTATCTGCTCGAAATCATGATAATAAAGAAATTGTATGGCTTAGTAAAAAAGACTCCTTACAATTGCAGTTGGAAAAAGAAAAAAACATACAAAAAATCAAGCTGTTAGAAAAAAACCATAAGCTTAATATGGAGAAAATAGAATTGGAATTAAAAAATCAAAAACTCAAGAAAAATTTGCGTCTTTATTGGTTAATAGGCATTACTGTGTTTCTATTTTTAATCAGTATTTTTTTAATATACCGAAACAAGAACTTGAAAACTCAAAAAGAAAAAATAAAACTTGAAAAAAAACTTTTACGTCAACAATTAAAACCTCATTTTATTTTCAATAGTTTAGCAGCTTTACAAAAAACTTTGATCTATGATTCTCCCGTAAAAGCTATTTCCTATTTGTCCAATTTTGGAAATCTTATGCGCAAAAATTTTGAATTTGTCAATAGAGAAGAAATACCTCTTAAACAAGAAATAGAATTATTGGAAAACTATATTGAACTTCAAAATATTAAGTTAGAAAAAGCCATAGATTTCCGTATAAATATCTCATCCAAAATCAATCCGAAAAAAGTGTTAGTTCCTCCATTATTACTACAACCGATCATTGAAAATTCTATAGAACACGGATTTAGAGATATTGATTATCAAGGGAAAATCTTTATCAATATTTTTAAAAAAAATGATCTACTTTGTTTTGAAATCGTTGATAATGGAAGAGGTTTATCTAAAATAAAAGATTCCGAAGAAGAACATGCTTTGGATATTATTAAAAAACGTATAAAAATTTTTAATAATAATAAAAAATATATCTTTAGAATTGCAAATGTCAGTGAAGGAGTAAAAGTATATTTTTGTTTACATTTTAAAAAATAAAAGCCATGAAAGTCATTATAGTTGAAGATGAATCTGCAGCACAAAAAATTTTAAAGTATATGCTTGAAAATTTTTTCCAGGATGTAGAAATTGTTGCAACAGCAGTAGGCATCAAAGATGCTTATAGCACTATTAATTTTCACAATCCGGATTTGGTTTTTTTAGATATTAAACTTGCAGACGGGACTGCCTTTGAATTGTTAGAAAAGTTCTCTAATATTCACTTTGGAATTATCTTTACTACCGCTTATAATGAGTTTGCAATACAAGCATTCAAATATAGCACCATTGACTATCTTTTGAAACCTATTAACCCAATGGAATTGCAAAAAGCAGTCAAAAGAGCTATAGAATTAAAAAAAGACAAAGACAAATACAGAGAATTACTCAAACTTTTAAATCAATATACCGATAAAAAAATACAAAAAATAACACTTCATACCACTCAAGGCAAGTGTATGTTCCCAAAAGAAGATATTATCCGGTTGGCTGCCGATGGCTCTTACACAACTTTTATTTTAAAAAATAAAAAAGTAACTGTTTCAAAAAATATCAAATATTATGAAAAACTTTTGGGTCCCAATGACTTTGTAAGAACCCATCAATCTCATTTGGTCAATATTCAACATATTATGTCTTTAGAATCTTCAGGAAGTATTATCCTGTCCAATGGAGACAAAATACCAGTTTCCGTAAGAAAAAGAAGTTTTATTAAATCCCTATTCAAAAACAAGAAATAAACGGATATGAATTAAACTTCTACGAATATAAATTATAGAAAAATCCGTTGTTTTTTATTTGTATCTTTGGCTTATAAAACTTCTCATTATTAGTTTGTGTGTGTTAATTTTTTTGAGAAGACAAAGCCGCTCCAAAGCGGCTTTTTTTTATAAATAGGAACAACCATTTTCATTCCACTGAGTTACAACAAATACTTCTAAATATAAATAA
Source organism: Flavobacteriales bacterium (assembly GCA_026983815.1). GTDB lineage: Bacteria > Bacteroidota > Bacteroidia > Flavobacteriales > Flavobacteriaceae > JALSPZ01. The sequence continues at coordinate 5,823 of JALSTJ010000002.1, read as the reverse complement.
CCTGAGGTCGATATAAGAAAATATCATATTTTTATTGCAAATTATTAATTTTAAATTTATTACCATAAGCTTTTCAAAAAATCTCATTTTAATTAACAAATGATGTATTTTGTTTCGATTCTTATTTTGAACTCATGTTAAATATTTAAAAATCAAGTAATTGATAAAATATTTTTTAAGTAATATTTAACAAAAAAACCGTAAAAAACTTGATTTTCTTGACTGATTTTTAGTAAATTTGCTATAAACAATAAAACTAAAATTATGGCTACTGGATTTTATAAAACAGATAAAACAAAAAATGAACCGGTTCTTTCTTATGCGCCGGGGAGCCCTGAAAGAAAAGAACTTAAAAAAGTAATTAAAGAACTTAAAAATCAGTTTATTGAAGTTCCTCTATATATTGACGGAAATGAAATTTATACAGGAAAAACTTCCGAAATGCACCCTCCTCATGATCACCAAAGGGTTTTGGGGGTATTTCATCAAGCTGAAAAAGAACACGTAGATCAAGCAATTGATGCCGCTTTAAAAGCAAGAGAAAAATGGGCGGCAATGCCTTGGCAAGAACGTGTAGCCATCTTTAGAAAAGCTGCAGATCTACTCAGCGGACCTTATCGAGCCAAAATGAATGCAGCTACGATGATTGGACAATCCAAAACTATATTCCAAGCAGAAATTGATGGAGTGGCAGAACTAGCAGATTTCTGGAGATTCAATACCGAATATATACAGAGGATATACAAAGAGCAACCCGAATCAACTAAAGAAACATGGAATCGATTGGAATACAGACCCTTGGAAGGATTTATCTATGCCATTACTCCTTTTAATTTTACATCAATTGCCGGAAATTTACCCACTTCACCTGCAATGGTTGGAAATACAGTGGTTTGGAAACCCTCCAGAACCCAAATGTATTCTGCCAAAGTTATTATGGAAATTCTACAAGAAGCAGGGCTTCCGGATGGCGTGATTAATATGATTAGCGGAAACTCTGCTATGATTACCGATATCATATTGGACCATCCCGATTTTGCCGGAATCCACTTTACCGGCTCTACAGGAGTATTCAATAGTTTTTGGGAAAAAATCGGCAAAAATATCAATAAATATAAATCCTATCCTAGAATTGTAGGAGAAACCGGAGGAAAAGATTTCGTATGGATGCACGAAACCGCAGACCCACAAGCAGTTGCAACAGCATTGGCTCGTGGCGCATTTGAATACCAAGGACAAAAATGTTCTGCCGCATCAAGAGCTTATATTCCTCAAAACAAATGGGAAGATGTTTTTGATGTCCTAAAAAATCAAGTGGAAACTATGAAAATCGGCTCTCCTGAAAATTTTGAAAATTTCATTACTGCTGTTATCGATGAAAAAGCATTTAATAAATTGGCAGGGTATATTGACCAAGCCAAATCAGATAATGAAACTGAAGTTATTATCGGTGGAAATTATGATAAATCCAAAGGATATTTTATAGAACCGACTGTTATACTTACTTCCAACCCAAAATATGTAACCATGGAAGAAGAACTTTTCGGTCCGGTGCTTACCATTTATGTTTATCCTGAAAAAGAATGGAAAGAAAGTTTGGAATTGGTTGATAACACTTCTCCTTACGGATTAACAGGTGCCATCTTTGCAAAAGATCGTTATGTTATTGACTATGCTACAAAAAAATTGGAAAATGCCGCGGGAAACTTTTATATCAATGACAAACCCACCGGAGCTGTAGTGAATCAACAACCTTTTGGAGGGGCCAGAGGATCGGGAACTAATGACAAAGCCGGAAGTATGTGGAATTTAATTCGTTGGATGTCTGTTCGTTCTATCAAAGAAAATTTCAATCCTCCCACGGATTATCAATATCCTTTTATGGAAAAAGAAGTGGAGCAACAGACCCAAAAAGAAATAGAAGCATAGTAACTATATATGCACCTTTTTATAAACGCACGCCCGCCAAAATTTTGGCGGGCGTGCGTTTATTTTAATTCTTTAAAAATTTTTATTCCTCAATAAAATTGATTTCATAAGTAACTTCGGCAAAACTTCTAAACATTTTATAAACTCCGCAATATCTACTTTCGGATAAGGTTACACATTTGGTCAATTTCTCTTGATTAAGATTCTTTCCCTTGAAATTATAAATAACATGAACCTTATCATAATATTTTGGATGCTCATCGGTCATATGTGCATCAATATCAATGGTAAAATCAGAGACATTTTCATCAATTCGCATTTTTTTCATCAAAGATGCCACATCCAAACCGGTACATCCTGCCAATGCTACCAACATAAAAGGTTTGGGTTGATATCCTTCGCCTTTACCACCAAATTTTTCTTCTGCTTCAATTGGTATTGGTTCATTCTTTCCTGGAGAAAATGCATCAAATTGCATTCCTCTTTTCCATACTATTTTTGTTTGTCCCATTATAATAATTTTTAAGTTTAGACAAAATTACAAAAAATAATATATTACTCCTACATGAATGGTTTTTAAATGAACGGATTGATTATCAATCTTTACATTTTCTTTGATTATATCCGAAAGCCCATAATATAAATTGAAATTCCAAATTCCATAACCTACCGAAAGACTTAAACCGTAATTCCATTTATTTACTATATTCAATTTTTTATATACAATATCTATGGTGGATGAGGTAAATTCAGACTCTGCATTCAGCGTATAAGAAGTAATGATTCCAGCATAAACTCTCCAAAACTTAAATTTTTTCGGGCTACTTCCTCTCAATCGGATTTCAAAAGGAATATCAATTTTTCTAATGGTAAAAGAATTGGTTCGATAATCTTCACCTTCCAATAGATGATAAATCATCTGACCGGATTGCTCATCTACACTGACTCTCATATTGTGATAATAAGTATCCGTACTATATCCCAAGCCCAATCCAAAACCGAAATTTCTCTGTTCATTTATAGGAATATCTCTAATAAATCCAAATTTTATTTGATTGGAAAATCCATTTTGAGAAACATTAGTAGGTAAATCTCTTAAGATGATATAAGAAACACCAAAATATAATTGATCCTCCAAATAATAATTATCGGGTTTATACAGAGAATCGTTAAGGATCTCAGTTTGTTGTGCTGATACTTCTAAGCAAATAATTGAAAATAATGTAAAAAAAAGATATCTCATAGTTTTTCTTGCAATGCTTAACAAATTTACACCATTTTTTTTATTTAACCTGAGTTCAAAATAAGAATCGAAGCAAAAATCCAATAAATGTGTGAGATATAAACTAATTTTTCTTGTACTAACAGGTCTATTTTATAAAAAATTTATGCAAATCAAACCGAATGAAATTCAAAAGAATATTTAAAAAAACAAATTTTATTTAAAAAATCCTTAATTTAGCCCTATAAAATGAATTGTCATTAATGAAATATCAAAGAATTTTACTCAAACTCAGTGGCGAATCCTTGATGGGAAATAAAGATTATGGTATTGATCCCAAAAAAGTTGAAGAATTTATTAAAGAAATTTTACCTGTTTATAAAAAAGGTATACAAATCGGGTTAGTTATCGGTGGTGGAAATATTTTTAGAGGTTTATCTGAAGCCGGAGAGCAAATGAACAGAACTCAAGGAGATTTTATGGGAATGTTGGCAACACTTATCAATGCCATGGCTTTGCAAAGTGTTTTTATACAAAACGGTATTCCTGCCGAAATACTAAGCGGACTTAAAGTTGATAAAATTGCAGAGGAAGTAAAACCTTTGAAAGCTCAAGAACTTTTGCAATCGGGTAAAATTGTAATATTTGCAGCCGGTACTGGCAATCCGTTTTTTACTACGGACACCGGAGCAGTTCTTAGAGCTTTGGAAATAGATGCCGATATTATTCTTAAAGGTACCCGCGTAGACGGAATTTATGATAAAGACCCTGAAAAATTTTCTGACGCCAAAAAATATGATAAAATTACTTTTGAAGAAGCACTGCAAAAGGAATTAAAAATTATGGATTCCACAGCTTTTGCACTGAGTAAGGATAACAAACTTCCCATTATCGTTTTTGATATGAATACAAAGGGAAATTTATTAAAAATAGTTGAAGGAAAGTCCATAGGAACTATTGTTAGTTAATATGATAAATAAAGATATCGCTACATATATTTTTTTATCAATTTTTGTAATATATGGCATAGTATTTATAATATAAAAAATTGGATTCAATTTCAATTGAAATGGGCTTCAGAATTATGGAATACCGATCTAACCAATTAAGAAATTAAAGAACTGAAGGAAGATAAAATCAAATATTTTTTAAGAGGATGTTTGGAGACAATTATCATTACTATTTTAATAATTATAGTCTATAAGATTTTTACTTAATTTCTTAAAACAACTCTTTCGGGCATCCAATTTTTATCGTTTCCGGTCAATCCCGTTTGGATATTGACCATTTCCAAAAATTCGGGAACAAATTTTATCAAAACGTATTGTTTATCGGGATAATATCTGTCCCAAGCCGGATTCCAATGTTTTTTTATTTGGTTTTTGTCTCTAATGACTCCGGATTTTCCATACAAGGATACGTAAGCCAATTGAGATTTGTCAAAGAAATGAAAAGCGGATTTGGGATGACTCTCAATTTCTTTTATTTTTCTGGTATTGGGTTTGGTGGCAAAATAAATTATAAATTCTTTGTCGGGAGATACAGGTTCTACTACTCTGATTTTAGGAAAATCATTATTATTGATACTTACAAAACTACCGAAATATGAATTTTTTATAATATTACTGGATTCATTCAATATACGATTTTCTTTTTCCGAAAAATCTTGCCTGAAATTTGTGTTTTGTGTTTGACACCCCAAAATAATCAGAAAAAACAAACTCAGATATATCGAATTTTTCATAATTAAAAGTTCAAAAATTTAATCACTCCTTTCATTTTATCATTGGGAATTGTCAGCGACAACACATATTGTTTTATCAACCATTTGCCGTTTTTAAATACCAACACACCCGAGCCGCGACATTTTCCCATCCACGTATCCAAAAGCTCGTCAAACCAGGCAATTTTTCCGTTTTTACTCAAATAAATATGTCTGCTTGTAGGGGTAAATTTCCAAGCTTTTTTCTTTTTAAAAACAGGTTTGGCATATTTCATAAACTCTTTTTTTGTCCAGATTTCTGTGCTGTCCGTTCCAATAAAAACGGATTTTTTATCCATCAACGAAAAATAGTTTTTAAAATCGGATGCGGCGGCGTATTTGTGCCAAGTATCCAAGGTTTGGTTGATTTGTGTTTTTGCATTTTGAGAACTTAAATGGTTATAAGTAAATAAAATAAGTAGTAAAACAATGTATTTGTGTTTCATATAAATTATATTTTTCAGTTAATATTTAAATTAAAAATCATCAAACCCCAACAGAAACCGCTCCTTTTCCCAACTCAAAAGCATCTAAATTCATTTGGACAATACGGTCGCCTTTTCGTTGAAATAATTCGGTGATTACTTCTTTGATAATTTCATCGGAAAAAGGCAATAAATCGGATATTGCACCAATCATCACGATATTTGCCGCACGAAAATTTCCTGCCTTGCGTGCCAAGGTTCGGGCATCTACAATTCTGTGTTTGGGGAATTGTTCAATTTGACTTTTTAGTTCTTTTTCGTCGGGATAATTGGCAATATTTTTAAACGGATTGATATCGGTTACCAAATAGCCGTCGGGGTTTACATAAGGCAAATAGCGAAGCAATTCCATAGGTTCAACCGAAAGAATAATATCTGCTTTTCTCATAGGAATCAAGTCGGAATAGATAGGTTTGTCGGAAATA
>JALSTJ010000001.1 GCA_026983815.1 Flavobacteriales bacterium | reverse complement strand
AATTTTTAAAAAAAACGGGCTTTGACAAAAATACTGCTTTGTTGATGTATTTACCCAATACCTATCGATTTTATTATAATACATCAGCCAAAAAATTCAGAGACAAAATGTGGATGGAATATCAAAAATTTTGGAATAAAAAAAGAAAAAAGAAAGCAAAAGATTTAGACTTAAATCCGATAAAAGTTGGAATTTTGGCTTCCATTATTCAGAAAGAAAGTAACCAAAAAACCGAACTTCCAAAAATTGCAGGGGTTTATCTCAATCGATTGAAAAAGAATTGGTTACTACAAGCAGACCCAACGGTTGTTTATGCCTATCAACAGAAATACGGTAAAGATTTGGTGATTAAAAGAGTTTTGAACAAACACAAGGAAGTCGATTCGCCGTATAATACTTATAAATATCAGGGATTACCGCCCGGACCTATTTGTATGCCTGATATTCGGTCTATTAAAGCGGTTTTAAATCCCGAAAAACACGACTATTTCTTTTTTGTAGCGGATATGAAAAATCCGGGGTATCATATTTTTAGTAAAAGCTTAAAAGATCATATCAATAATGCCAATTCTTATCATTCGGGATTGAATAAATTGGGGATTTATCATTGAAATTAAGTATAAATTGCAAAAAATATAAATTTCTATTGATTTTTTTTATATTTTGTTTTTTGATTGGCTTCATATTAGAATGTTAATTTGTTGTGAAATTTCTAATTTCATTGTTTTTTATAAACCTATTTTTTTAAAATCATTAAAAAAATTATCTATATATTCAATTATTCATAATTAATAATTCATTTTTTTATTTAAAATTTATAAATTATACCTTTGTGGTAAACAAAATATCAATAATTATGAATACAAAAAATTATGCACAACTCATGCTAATGTTGTTGTTTTTTGGATGGAGTTTACATTCAAAAGCACAGCAAGTTTTCCCTAAATTTAAGGAAGTTACCAACCAAAAGATTTCTGTATCGCAAGCAGATAACTTCTTGATGCAGTTTTATCAAACCAATGCTGATTTCAGTTTTGAACAAGTAAAAAGTATCACGGATCAATTGGGTTTTCAACATTTGAAATTTCAAGAAAAATACAAAGGTATCCCAGTTAAGTTTGGGGATATTTATATACATGCCAAAAATAATCTTATCAAATCTATTAATGGTGATTTCTTTGCTATTGATAATTTGAATACTCAACCGGCTATTTCGGAGCAAGCTGCCTTGCAAAATGCTTTACAAGAAGTCGGGGCACAAAAATATCTTTGGCAAGATCCGCAACAAGCCGCCTTATTCGATTATCATTATCCGGAAGGAAAACTGATGATTTTACCTGATTTTGAACATAAAAATTCCAAGGCACAATCACCTGCACGTTTGGTGTATCGTTTTGATATTTATGCTATCCAACCGGTCAGTAGAGCTTACATTTATGTAGATGCTCAAACCGGTGTTGTTCTGTATAAAGATGCCATAATCAAACATGCAGTTGCCAATGCTTCGGCTGATACACGATATAGTGGAAACAAAACTCTAAAAACCGATTCTTATAATGGTTCTTATCGTTTGAGGGATTATTCCAGAGGAAATGGTATTGAAACCTACAATATGCATACCGGCACCAATTATAGCAATGCTACTGATTTTACGGATAATGACAACCATTGGACATCTGCCGAGTATAATAATTCTGCCAAAGACAATGCGGCTTTAGATGCGCATTATGGAGCTCAAATGACTTATGATTACTGGTTAACCAAACACAATAGAAATAGTTATGACGGAAACGGAGCAAAAATTAAAAGTTATGTGCACTATGACGTCAAATATGACAATGCCTATTGGAATGGGAGTGTAATGACTTATGGAGATGGTAGTGATACCTATTTTGATGCTTTGACTTCCTTGGATGTCGCTGGACATGAGATTGGACATGCCGTTTGTAGTCATACTGCGAATTTAACTTATTCCAATGAATCGGGAGCTTTGAATGAAGCATTATCCGATATTTGGGGAGCATCAATTGAATATTTTGCCGAACCCAACAAACAAACTTGGTTAATCGGAGAAGATATAGAAAGGAGAAGCGGACACGCTGCTTTGCGTTCCATGAGTGATCCCAAATCCGAAGGACAACCGGATACTTATCAAGGAACCAATTGGTATTCAGGGTCATCCGATAATGGTGGTGTTCATACCAATAGTGGGGTTGCCAATTATTGGTATTATTTGATATCAGTTGGAGGAAGTGGAACGAACGATAATGGAGATTCCTATAATGTTTCGGGTATTGGAATTGATAAAGCCGGAGATATTGTATATCGTGCAGAAAGTGTATATATGACTTCTTCTACCAATTATGCCGATGCCAGAAGCTACACCATTCAAGCTGCAAAAGATTTATATGGTGCAGGTTCTGCCGAAGAACAAACCGTTACCAATGCATGGTATGCTGTCGGAGTGGGAGCACCTTATGGACAAATAGCTTATTGTACGTCTAAAGGTAATAGTGTCAATGACGAATATATTCAAAGAGTTCAGTTAAATACTATTGATAATAGTTCAAATGGTGGGAACGGATATTCCAACTTTACTTCAATTTCTACGGATTTAGCTGTTGGAAATACTTACACAATTACTATAACGCCCAAATGGACAGGAACGGTTTATAATGAAGCTTATGCGGTTTGGATAGATTATAATCATGACGGTGATTTTGGTGATGCAGGTGAATTGGTTTGGAGTAAGGCAGCTTCCAAAGACAGTCCGAATTCAGGAACATTTACAGTTCCATCATCAGCTACACAAACTGCTACAAGAATGCGTGTTTCTATGAAATATAATGGTATTCCTACAGCTTGTGAAACTTTTAGTTATGGTGAAGTGGAAGACTATACCGTAAATATTACCGGAAGTGCTGCTGATACGCAAGCACCTAGTGCTCCTTCTAATTTAGCTGCTTCCAATATAACGCAAACATCGGTAGATTTATCTTGGACGGCTTCTACCGATAATGTTGGGGTAACACAATATGATGTTTACAAAGACGGAACTTTATTAGGAAATGTAAGCGGAACGTCTGCACAAGTAACCGGTTTAACAGCTGCTACTACTTATAGTTTCTATGTAAAAGCAAAAGATGCCGCAGGAAATGTCTCCGGAGCAAGTAATACAATCAATGTAACCACTTTAAGTGCTAATAACGGAGGAAGTTGTCCAAATGCAGTCTCAAATTTCCCATATCATCAAGGATTTGAAAACACGATTGGAAATTGGACGCAAAATTCTAATGATGATTTTGATTGGACAGTTAGATCGGGTTCTACACCATCGAGCAATACAGGTCCTTCCGGTGCAGCTGAAGGAACTTATTATGTTTATATGGAATCTTCCAGCCCGAACTATTCCAATAAAAGAGCTATCCTTACGAGTCCTTGTTTTGACTTTTCCAATGTTTCCAATCCACAATTGACATTTAAATACCATATGTATGGCGATGCCAATAAAATGGGAAGTTTAGCATTAGAAGTATCATCAGATAACGGTGCTACTTGGACAAGTGTCTGGAACAAGGCGGGAAATCAAGGAAATGCTTGGTATTCAGCTAGTGTAGATTTATCCGCTTATGCCGGAAATACCATCAAATTACGATTTAACGGAATTACCGGTACGACCTGGAAAGGAGATATGGCAGTTGATGCATTTAATATCCAAAATAGCACTTGTGTTGCTACAACTTTAACCTTAACATTTGATAATTATCCAGAAGAAACCAGTTGGGAAATTACCGATGGAAGTAATAATGTGGTTTATTCCGGCGGAACTTATGGCTCTGAACCCGATGGTTCTACCAAAGTAATCAATATGTGTATTCCTACCGGCTGTTATACCTTTACTATGAAAGATGCTTATGGAGACGGAATGTGTTGTAGTTATGGAAACGGTTCTTATACTTTCAAAAAAGATGCAGGCGGAACAATTTTGGCTTCCGGAGGTTCTTTTAAAAGTAGTGAATCAACTAATTTCTGTTTGAATACTAATGGTTTTGCTTCTAGTGAGAATGCTAATCATCCCAACTTATCCGATTTGGAAATTTATCCAAATCCGGCAGGAGATTTTATTATGCTCGCTGTTAAAGACCGAAATATGAAAAAATATCAAATTTTGGATATGACCGGAAAATTAGTTGGAGGTGGAAATATTTCAGAGAAAACAATTAATATTTCTAAGCTTCAAGCGGGCGTTTACTTTATCAAAGTAAATAGCGGTAAAAAATCTTTTACGCAACGTTTTGTAAAAGAATAGTGATTGAAATTTATAAAAAAACAATAAGAGAGAGTGTTTTTTCACACTCTCTTTTTTTTGGCATTAAATTTGAAACAATTTTATTAAACTCGAAAAAAATGAAAAAATTTTTTTTTTATATTTTAGTTTTTGTCTATTCTTATACTTTTTCTCAAGATGACAATAGTATTATAGTTAGACAAGTAGATCCTTATTCATATGAATATTACAATAATTATGAAATTTCTCGAAACGATGTCTATTATTCAGTTGAAGGGGCATTGAAAAATATAAATTCCGTTAGGGTATTGGATTTGTCAAATTCCAATCTTGACGAATTATCCTATAAGATCGGTTATTTAAAAAATTTGGAAGTTCTTATTCTGAAAAATAATCAATTGAGTGAGCTTCCTTATCAGATAGGAAATCTTAAAAAACTTCGCATTTTAGATGTTTCCAATAACCATTTAACGGAAGTGCCCTATCAGATACAAAACTTGAAAAAATTGGAAGTTTTGATACTGAATAACAATCAATTACGAGAACTTCCTTATCAACTAGGCGATTTAACTTCCTTAAAAATATTGGAAGCCACTAACAACGATATATCAGAAATTCCTTATCAATTTGAAAAAATAGAATCATTGAGAAAATTAATTTTGTATCATAACAGGATTAAAGAGATTCCTTATCAGTTAAGCAAACTAAAACAATTGAAAATCATCGATTTAAGGAACAATTTAATAGATGAAATTCCTTATCAACTGAAATATAACAATCTCCGAATATTATATTAACGTGAGTTTGACATAAGAAAAAATTATTTATTTCCAATAAACTTTTGATTTTGAATATGTTATAAAAAAAAATTAAAGAAATATAATTTTAATTAGCAAAAAAATGTATTTTGCTTCGATTCTTTTATCGAACTCACGTTATATTAGTCCGTCTAATCCGGGGATATTGGGTAGTGCATCGGTAGCGGCGCGTTTGAGCTCTTCTTCTTGCATTTTTCCTGCTTCGTCCAATGCTTTGTTTAGTGCTATGGATAAATAATCTTCCAACATTTCTTTGTCTTGCATGGCTTCGTCGGCTATGGATAGGGATTTTAATTTGCGATTGCCCGTAACCGTTACTTTTACCATACCATTTCCGGCTTCTGCATCAATATAGACATTGTCTAAGCGTTTACGTGCTTCTTCGACATTTTTTTTGGCATCTTCCAATTTACCCATGATATCGAACATTTTTCCAAACATAACTTTTTGTTTTATTATTTACCGGCAAAAATACAAAAAACCTGCCAAGCTCCGCTTGGCAGGTTTTTTGTATTTTTTTAAAGACAAATTGTCTTATTTTATGATTAATTTTTTAGTAATTGAATGTTTATTATCATCAACTTTAATAAAATATATGCCTCTTACATAATTAGATAAATTAATGATTGTAGGATTTGAAATTGTTTTTTTCATTATTTCTTGTCCTTCTATATTTATGATTTTTAGGTTTAATTCCTTGATATTTTTACTAAAATCTATATGTAAGTTGTTTTTTACAGGATTTGGATATATTTTTAGATCATTTACCAAATTATTTGTTATATCATTAGTATTATTAGTAGGGTCTAAATAATCCGGTATTCCGTCGCTATCCGAATCAAGAGC